>JAILNG010000230.1 GCA_024691875.1 Lachnospiraceae bacterium
CATCATTTTCGTAGGCAACGCCGAAGCCCCGGCCCAGTATAAGGACAATTGCTATAAATGGAGGCTTTCGCCGGCATATGATGTTACCTTTTCATACAATCCGACCAATAAATGGCTCAGGGAACACCAAATGACGATCAATAATAAAAGTGATCATATATTATATGAGGATTTGATCACGGCAGGTTTAAACATGGGGTTAAAAAAGAAAAAATGTGATGAAATTATCGACATGGTTGTTTCTGCGGTTGATAATTTTGAGCAATTTGCAGATGAGACCGGAATACGAGAAAAAACTTATGTGGCGATAAAAAAAGTATTGAATGAAAATCGTGTGAACAGATGATGGATAAAACTTATACAAAATAACCGGCCAAAGTTGGCGCGTTATCGCAAAATCTCACGATAAAATGCCAACTTTGGCTGTTTAAATTCACGGATATTTATTTCGCTTTACTTCAAAAATCCGTTAATGATCTGCTCTTCGGCTTCTTCTTCGGAAAGGCCGAGAGTCATGAGCTTGGTGATCTGCTCGCCGGCGATCTTTCCGATGGCGGCTTCGTGGATCAGCTCGGAGTCGAGGTTGTTCGCGGTGAGTTCCGGGATTGCGGAGACGGAAGCCTTGTCCATGATGATGGCGTCGCATTCGGAGTGGCCTGTGCACTTGGCGTTACCAACGATCTCCGAGCGGAAGATCTGGTGGGAAGTGTCGCGGGCTACGGAACGGGAGATGAGGTTCACGTGGGAATCCTCGCCGTTCATTTCGATGCGGAAATTGGATTCTGCGCTCTGCTTGCCGTGGGTCATGAGGCTTTCCTTGATGGTGAGGCTTGCGCCTGCCTTAAGGTCTCCTGTGTTGTTACGGATTGTGGAGTCCACGCCCTTGATCTGCACCATTTCCATCTCCATGGTCGCACCCTCTTCCAGGTGGACTACGGTGGTGGGGTTCATGATCCTTTCGCCGTTTCCGTCGCCGGAGCCGTAATGCTTCTCGACGTAGCGGACCTTGGAATTCTTGCCGACGAAGAAGGAGTGTATGCCCGAATGCTCTGAGGCAGCGGAACCGCCGTTGTGAATGCCGCAGCCGGCTACGATGGTGATGTCGCAATCATCTCCGATGTGAAAATCGTTGTAAACCGTTTCCTTGAGTCCGGTCTGGGAGAGAAGCACGGGAATGTGCAGACTCTCTTTTTTTGTGCCCGGCTTAACGTAGATGTCAATTCCGGAAACGTCTGTCTTTGTAACGATGTCGATGTTTTCTGTTGTGGAGCGTGAATCTGTCGCTCCGTTTATTCTGATGTTGTAAGCACCCTGAGGAACTTCGTGAAGTCCTGCGATCTCCTCAAGGAGAGTAAGCTGAATTTGGTCCATTTACAAGCCTCCTGTGTTCAAGGTAGTGTCCGTCACATTTTTTCGGTCAATGCGGGACAAGTGGTGTTGGTTCCGAGAAGCTCGGGTAAGATCTTGTCTCTGGGGCCGATGTCCTTGATCTCGCCGTTTGCAACCACTATGATCTTGTCTGCGATGTTCAGGATCCTTTCCTGGTGCGAGATGATCATGATCTGGCCGTTGTTCTTCTCGTGCATCTTTTCGAACACACGGATGAGACTCTGGAAGCTCCAGAGATCTATGCCCGCTTCAGGTTCATCAAAAATGGAGAACTTGGTGCCTCTTGCAAGGATCATGGCGATCTCGATCCTCTTTAATTCACCGCCGGAAAGGGAAGCGTTCACCTCGCGGTTAATGTAGTCTTTGGCGCAGAGGCCGACCTCGGAAAGGATTCCGCAAATGTCGGGATTTTCTGTCTGATCCTTGGCTGCAAGCTTGATGAGATCCTTAACCGTAAGGCCCTTGAAGCGCACGGGCTGCTGAAATGCATAGCTTATGCCCAGGTTTGCCCTTTCGGTGATAGTTTTGTTTGTGATGTCCACGCCGTCAAAAAGGATCTTTCCGGAAGTGGGTTTCATTATACCTGCGACGATCTTGGCCAGTGTGGATTTTCCGCCGCCGTTGGGGCCTGTGATGGCCACAAAGCCGTCGTCGATCTTGAAAGATATGTTTTTTAAGATTTCTTTTTCCTTGCTCTCGTCTTCCACGAAGCAGGAAACGTTTTGAAGCTCCAGCATTTGAAGCCTCCTTTCAAATAGATAGTTGTTCGGATGTTGGTAAAATATATGCCTGACTGATGGTCGGCAAACATTGCCATTGTACAATGTAAGCGGGAAAAAGACAAGTTTATTTTATAAGATGAGGGCATATCTTTCGTGGTCGCGCCATACGCCGTTAACCATATGACTGCTTTTGGCAATGCCCTCGTACTCAAAGCCCAGGCGTTTCACGACGGAGACGGATTTTTCGTTCCCCGGGAGAATGTCGGCTTCAATGCGGTGGAGTCCCATGTCGTCGGCAGCGTGCCAGAGCAGGCAGGAGAGAGCTTCGTTCATGTAGCCGTGGCCACAGAAGGCGCGATCCTGTTTGTAGAAAAGCTTTCCGCTCTTGTCACTCAGGAGGTGAAGATCGGAAATGCCGGCACAGCCGATGATGACGTTGGGATTTTCTTTCAAAAAGACAAAGTATCTGACGGCCTTTTCTTCGAGAAACTGCTGCATGTAGCCCTTTAACATCAGGGCCTGATACTCTTTTGTAAAATAGTTGTCGGGATAGTCCTGTTCGTAGTTCATGAAGATCTCGGCGTTTTCCTGACAAAAATACAGGAGCTTGTCTGCATAGGATTCATCAAGCACCTGTAGGTACAACCTGTCTGCTTCATATGCAAAATCCATGATTTTTCCTTTTCTGCCCGATCTAAATTGAGGCGATCAATCTTCGTTACCGCGGATGTGGGCGTTGGGCAAGTACTTGCGGGCAGCACCCAAAAGTCGCTGCATTTCAATTTCCGTGTAAGACGTGAAGGGCTCGTGGCTGTCTTCAAATCTGAAGATCACGTCTTCTGTCTCTCTGTATGCCTGAAGGAAGTAGGGGGAATCTCCCTCGATCCACTTGGCGATCTTCTCGATGTCGGAGATGTCGTGAAGTTCACGCACTACGGTGGTGCGGAATTCATGCTTTACTCCCGTTGTCTTAAGCATCATTATGCTTCGGTCGATCTCGTCCACATTGAAAGCTTCAGGCGGAAGGCCGATTGTCATGGCGTACTTTTCTTTGGAGTTCTTAACATCCATGGCGATCATGTTCACAAGGTCTGCGCGGATGAGATCCCAAAGAATGTCGGGTCTGTAACCGTTGGAGTCCAGTTTTACCAGAAAACCTTTTTGGCGGATCTTTTCGATGAAGTCGCCGAGATCCTTCTGGAGCGTGGGTTCGCCGCCGGTAATGCAGACGCCTTCCAGCTTTCCTTTTCTGCTGTCCAGGAAGTCGAAAAATTCCTCTTCCGGGATGCGGGGACATTTATGAGGTTCAAGCACAAGAGAGGCGTTGTGGCAATACGGGCAGCGGAAATTGCAGGCGCCTGTGAAAACAGTGCAGGCAAGATGCTCGGGATAATCCAAAAGTGTAAGTTTTGAGAGTCCGTGAATTACCATTTTTAACCTCCGTTGATTTTTTAACATTCAGTACAGTCTATTATAGCAAAAATGCTGTAAAAGTTTCTAATTTTTTTCTTAAGAGTAAGTTGATGCTCACTCGTTCGCCGAAGATGCGGAATAAAAGATGATATTTTGCTTATTTTATCCTTTAATTAATAGTTTTTATATGGTAAATTAATATCAACAACTTGGGCGGATCGTAAAGCGTGAGTCGGGAGGATCAAGGGTTTCCGGCTTAAAAGGATGACGCGGATACGATCCTTTTCAAAGGAGAAAGAGGAGGTAATTATGCCAAGTGGAGCAATAACCGCATTACTGATCATTGCAGCATTGATCCTTATCATTTTGATCGCGGGTTACGTAAAAGCACCGCCGGACATTGCATACATCATTTCGGGTCTTAAAAAAGAGCCCAAAGTGCTGATCGGACGTGCGGGAATCAAGATACCTTTCCTTGAAAGAAAGGACGCACTGCTTGTAAAGCAGATCACAGTAGACATTAAAACCAGTGGATACATTCCCACACAGGACTTTATCGGTGTTGACATCGACGCGGTAGCAAAGGTCAGGATCATGACCGATAGAGACGGTATCAGACTTGCGATGAAGAACTTCCTTAACATGAATGAGGAAAGAATCTGCCAGGCACTCACCGATTCCTTACAGGGTAACATGCGTGAGATCATCGGTACGGTTGAACTCAGAGAACTCTGTACCGACAGAAAGAAGTTCGGTGATGAGGTTCAGACAAAGGCTCAGATGGACATGAACGCTCTCGGTATCGAGATCATTTCATGTAACATCCAGAAGATAGAAGATGAAAACGGTTTGATCGTTGCTCTCGGTCAGGACAACATGTCCAAGATCAAGAAGGACGCATCCATTGCAAAGGCAAACGCCGACAAGGAAGTGGCCATCGCAGAAGCAGAAGCGAGAAAACTTGCAAACGATGCAAAGGTAGCATCAGATACAGCGATCGCAGAGAGACAGAACGAACTTGCCATCAAGCAGGCAGAACTCAAGAAGGCAGCGGACATCAAGCAGGCCGAGGCAGACGCAGCCTACGAGATCCAGAGAGAAGAGCAGCGTAAGACCATCGAGATTACGACTGCAAACGCAAACATCGCTCGTCAGGAAAGAGAGATCGAACTCAAGCAGAAGGAAGTTTCCGTTACCGAGCAGCAACTCGAAGCTGAAGTTAAGAAGAAGGCAGAAGCTGAGAAGTTTGCAAGACAGCAGAGAGCGGAAGCAGAACTCTTCGAGAGACAGAAGAAGGCCGAAGCCGAGAAGTTCGAGAGAGAAAAGGAAGCAGATGCTCGCAAGGCTATTGCCGAAGCTGAGATGTATGCAAGACTTAAGGAAGCCGAAGGTATCAAGGCTGTAGGTGAAGCTGAAGCAGCTGCCATCGCAGCAAAGGGTATCGCAGAAGCAGAAGCTATCGACAAGAAGGCAGAAGCTATGAAGAAGTACGGCCAGGCTGCTATGACAGAGATGATCGTAAACAAGCTGCCTGAAATGGCTAAGGCCGTTGCAGAGCCTCTTGCAGCTATCGACAAGGTTACCATCATCGACGGAAACGGCGGAGAAGGTACAGGAGTCGGCACAATGGGCGGCTACGTTCCTTCCGTTCTTGCAAAGACCATTGAAACCATTAAGGAGACAACGGGCTTTGACATCACCGAGATCATGAAGGCAGAGACCTATGATGCAAAGGTTAACAAGAACATCAACGTTAAGGGACTTGAAAAGGCAACTAATGTTACCATCAATACCAAAGACGAAAAGTAAATAAACATATAGGGAGAGTTATGAAAAGAGCAGCCGGTACGATTGTATCGGCTGCTCTGCTTTTTTAAACAAATTTTTATCTGTATTATTTTCTTAAGAAATTACCTGCCATGAAGTCATATATACCGGAAAGGTCGATGAAGGGTAAGGTGTAAACGATTATGCTTGTTGCAAGAGAGATCACTGTTCCGATTATGCTTGTGACAAAGCCTGCTTTTGCGGTGTCCATCAGCAGATGATCACGCTTTATCGAGATCGCACCGAGTACGATGCCCACGATACCGCAGACAAAACCCACAGGCGAAAGCGATCCGCCCAGAATTCCGATACATATGGAAACTGTTCCCAAAATAAGAGAAGCTGTTGTCATAGGTCTACTCCTTTAAAAAATGAACCCTTTCAGGGTATTGTTTACACCTTTTTGATTGCGAAAAATTATAACACGAGTACGCGATTTTGTCGAATACTTAATTATTAAGAAAATAATAAAATGAGAGAGATGCGGAGGCCTTACGCGGTGGGACATTAAAAAAAGGCACACCCCGCAGCCACGGTATCAAGCCGGCGCTTTTGCGATGTCCTTTTCTTATAAAAGTTCCCTCCCACGTCCCTAATAGACGCGCTTCTCTCTCTGGAAAATACCTTCTCCGTATCAACCTTGCTTATCTTAACAAAAACTGTATATTTTGTCAATAAATTTTAATTTTTTCTTATGAAATTTGTTAATATTGCACAAAAAAATTTAGAAAAGGGAGTAGACTAAACCCGTATCTTGTGTTTTCACCCGTTTTTAACTACAATATGCTTATAAAAGTGTTGCTGCACGCAGACATATAACACATTGCGCTTTAAGAAAGCCGTGTCATCCATCAGCCAAAGTGCTGCCGTTCACGGGTTCTGCATTTTTAAAAAGCCGGATGAAAGCTTGCTTTCAAGACGGCTTTCTAAAATGCAGACCTGCGATAGCAGGGACACCGTCGCAACATTCGCAGTATGCGATATGTTGTGACGGTGAGTGAACGGCAACACGTAGCGTGACAACACGTAACTCAGGGACACTGCCGCCTGCATGAGCATGCAGCGAAGCGGAATGCGAATGCGGGCGACAGTGAGTGAACAGCAACACATCTCAGCACTCCCTATACGAGAAAGGCCCACTATGCAAGACTTTGACTTAAAAAAAACCGCCGAAAGCGGCCAGGTTTTCCGAGCAAAAAAAATAGGCGAAGACACCTGGGAATTTATTGTCCGGGACAAGAGGATAATTTTAAATGCCAAAGAGGATTCTTTGAAGGCTGTAAGCGCCGATCCCTTTTGGAAAAACTACTTTGACCTGAACAGAGACTATGAAAAAGTAAGAATGGAAGCGGTAAAAAGAAAAGACACATTTATGACAGCCGCCTGTGAAGCGGGAGCAGGCATACGTCTTCTCAACCAGGATCCCTGGGAAATGCTGATATCCTTCATCATCTCCCAAAGAAAGAGCATTCCCGCAATTCAAACCTGTATAGAAAAGATCTGCTCAAGCTTCGGTGAGAAAATGGATGGGTATTATGCCTTCCCTACGTCGGAGGAACTGCTGAAGGCGGACACTGAGGCCCTTGCGGCCTGCGGTGTTGGCTATCGGCTGGAATATATAAGAGATGCGGCAGAGAAGGTGGCTTACGGAAAGCTCGATCTTGAAGCACTCAGAGATTTAAGCGACGAGGAACTCGCGGACACTTTAAAGACAGTTAAAGGCGTGGGGGATAAGGTGGCCAACTGCATCATGCTCTTTGCCTACGGCCGCACTGCCCGTGTACCGGTGGATGTATGGGTTAAAAAGATCATAGAAGAGGATTATAAAGGGGAAAATCCATTCACGATCTACGGTAAAAACGCAGGTATCATGCAGCAATATGCCTTTTACTACAAGAGAAATATAGTATAAAATAAACATATCCTGTTTTTGTTGTTGGGAGGTAATATGAATTATAAAAAGTATCTTAGAGAGTGTTTTACGGAAGTGTTCCACACCACTCTGAACCCCAAAGGGCCCGGAGCGGTGAGGATCCACCTGGTACCGCCGGTTTACGAGGGAGGTAAGCCTGCGCCGGGAGTAGCCATAATCAACGGGCAGGATATTATCCCCGTGGGCTATGCCTGGTCCATTTTGCTGGCGGAATTCATTAAAGAAGTTAACAAGTACAGCGGAAAGGAGCTTTCGGAAAGTGATGTGGAGCTGATCATGAACAACACTGTCCGAAGCATGAAAAAGATCTTTCCTTTTACCACCGCAAAAAGGTTTAAAAATGACATTTCTGTGATCATGGAAACCTTTGAACAGGTGGCATACAGAAAAGAAGTAACCGCTGACATAGGCTATATGAACATAGGACAATACGCCGGGCATATGCGTGCTCCACACCGTATGGACATTATGGTGAGCGCCATGGAAAAAGAGGGGCACTGGAACTGCAATCAGTGCTGTGTCCATTGCTATGCCGCGGGACAGAAGGACGCGGGGGAAAAGGAACTGTCCACCGATGAGTGGAAGCAGATCCTGGACAAACTAAGGGCAATAGGAGTGCCTCAGGTTACCTTTACCGGAGGAGAGCCCACCATGCGCGAGGATCTTTTTGAACTCATCGCCTACGGTAAGTGGTTTGTAACAAGACTTAACACCAACGGTATCAAGCTCACAAAGGAGTATTGTGAAAAACTTAAGGAAGCTGAGCTGGACAGCCTGCAGATAACCTATTATTCCTGCGATGAGGAGATCCACGACCGCCTTGTGGGAGCAAAGCACTTTAAAGAAACGGATGCGGCCATAGACAATGCCCTTGCAGCGGGGCTCAGTTTGAGCATAAACACGCCCCTTTGCACACTGAACAAGGACTATGTGAAGACCCTGGAACATCTTAAAAACAAGGGTGTGACCTATGTTACCTGCTCCGGCCTTATCACCACGGGAAATGCATTAAAGAGTGAATCCGAAGAGCTTACTTTAAGTGAGGATGAGATAAAAGAAGTGCTGACTGCGGCAACAGAATTTGCTTACGCCAACGGAATGGAGATAAATTTCACGTCTCCCGGTTGGGCAGATGATGGGTTCTTTAAGAATCTTTCGTTGAACGCACCCACCTGCGGTGCCTGCCTCAGCAATATGGCAATAACCCCCGGAGGAAATGTGGTTCCGTGCCAGAGCTGGCTTTCGGGCGGGACCCTCGGAAATTTCCTTGAGACGGACTGGAATACACTGTGGAATTCACCTGAGTGCAGGAAACATAGGGATTATTCGGCTCTTATGGCCGGAAAATGTCCATTAAGGAGGGTAAAGTGATGAAGAAAAAAGCTTTGATCCTTTTGGCATTGATATTGAGCCTTGTGATCCTGCCTGTTGAGAAGGCATATGCTTCGGGGCCGGACGATGAGATCCTGGATTACACGGTAACAGTGGATGTTAACGAAGATGCCACGCTGATGCTTAATTATCACATAGAGTGGAAGGTTTTAAACGATTCTGTCGGAAAGCTGACGTGGGTGAAGATCGGAATTCCCAACAGTCATATGCTGGATTGTACGGCACTCAGTGATAACATCGAGGATATCCGCTACTACTCCGACAGAGGCAGCTATGTGCGCATAGATTTTAAGGACAGTTACAAAGAGGGCGAGATCGTTATATTTGATTTTACCGTACATCAGGATTATATGTATCAGATGAACATGCTGACCGAAGGGGAGACGGTGTACGGCTTTATCCCCGGCTGGTTTGACGATATACCCGTAGACAGGCTGGAAGTCAGATGGAATGCGGATAAGGCATTACAGTTTAACCGCAGCGGGATCAACGAAAACGGTTATATGACCTGGACAGAAGAAAACATGTCGGAAGGGGAAAAATTTCCCGAGATTCAGGTGACCTATGCCAATGATGCCTTTGGCTTTGATCTGTCCAAGACTTATGAAAAAGAAGTGACCGGCTATTATAATGATAATGATAATGGCGGGGGATTCATGATGGTGATGATGATATTTGTTGTGGGCATCATCCTTGTGATCAGGATCATGATCAGTGTTGCAAGTTATGACGAAGGTACCGGTTTTAAAACGGAAACCAGGAGAAAGATAAAGAGGACGCTGGTCAAGTATTATCCCACCTGTCAGGGTTGCGGTGCGGTCAGACCGGAAAATGCCGAGAAATGCGAATATTGCGGAAGAAGCTTCATTGAAAGCGAAGAGACTATTGAAGAAGAAAAGATAGAAAAACCTGAGGCATATACTTCGGAAGGGTTACATCCTTACGCAGGAAGGCCCAATACCTATGTAAGGGTGCATTATATACCCTATGTGGTCAGAAAACCTGTACCTCATTCCACCGGCGGTTTTCACGGCGGCGGAGGCTGTGCTTGCGCCTGCGCTTGTGCCTGTGCATGTGCGGGAGGCGGAAGAGCGGGATGCTCGGCCAAGGATTTTTACAATACCAATCTTAAAACGGAACAGATAAGGAGATTAAAGAAAAAAGCAAAACAGCAGCTATAATTATAGACTAAAATATGCAGACGAGAAGGATAAGATGAAGATGAGAAGAATTGTAACGGCAGGGCTCATGGTGCTCTGCGCGGTAATGACGTTAAGTGTCGGGAAAGCATATGCCTCGGAAGGCGTTACGGAAGAGC
>JAILNG010000009.1 GCA_024691875.1 Lachnospiraceae bacterium
CTTTGTCCTTATTGATCAGCTTTACCAGAAACCATATGTTGATGGCAACCAGAGCCGCATTCATTACTGCGGTGGGGTAGGAGTGGATCACCAGAGCATATAAGCAGAAGATCAAAGAACCTATGGTGTTAATTATTCTGAGTTTTATAACCGAACTCATAAGGAGGGACACTACAACCAGTAAAGAACCTAAGTATCCGATGAGTTCCCAGATCATTTCTCTTGTCATTTTTTTACCGTCCTTTATAAAAATATTATCTTTTAAAGCGAAGCGCTATTATAACACGAAAAAGCCCAAAACTCAAGGGTACCGGGGATGATAATGTGCAACAAAGAGGATTTTTTTCACATTTACAAAATTTCGGTATTAAATTATAATAGTTCAGCCTAAAACATTTTAAAAAGAGATGAAGATTTTATACATATTATAGAAGGAGATATGCTATGGAAATGGATTACAAATGGCTGTCCGACCCTACTGTTTTCAACATTAACAGGGTTGAGGCACATTCAAATCACAACTTCAGCGGTTGTCAGAAAAAGCTGAACGGGACCTGGAAGATGCATTATGCAAAGAATCTTTCACTCACTCCCGCAGGCTTCTGGAAAGAAGGCTTTGATCTTACGGGCTTTGATGATGTGACTGTTCCGCTGTCGATCCAGATGCAGGGATATGGTAACCCTGCTTACAATAATTTTATGTATCCTTGGGACGGACATGAGAAAGTTAAGAACGGAGACGTTCCAAAGATGTTTAATCCCACCGCAAGTTATGTTAAAGAATTCATTCCCGAAAAGGAAATGGATGGACAGAGAGTTTTTGTGAGCTTTGCGGGAGCAGAGAGCGGAATGGCTCTTTGGGTTAACGGCGTTTTTATCGGTTATTCCGAGGATTCTTTCACACCTCACGATTTTGAGATCACGAAAGCTGTAAAATTTAATGAAGTGAACCGCCTGGCTGTTCAGGTCTACCGTTTTACGTCCTCCAGCTGGCTTGAGGATCAGGATTTCTTTAGATTCTCCGGACTTTTCAGAGACGTAACCCTTTATTCGATCCCTGAAATGCACGTTTTTGACATCTTTGCCAAGGCAAAGCTGGATAAGGACAATGTGAACGGAACTTTGGATCTGGAGCTGACACTGGATGCGACAGACAAAGAAAAGGCTGTTGCGGAGATAACGGTCAGAAGCCTGGAAGAAGAGATCATGAAGGCGGAAATGCCTGTGGTCAAGGGAAAGAACAATAAGGAATTCAAGGTGGGAGAGATCGCTCCCTGGAGCGCTGAGTATCCCAACCTTTATGAACTTTGCATAGTACTTAAAAACGAAAAGGGAGAGGTCGTTGAAACCTGTACACAGAACATCGGTTTCAGACGTTTTGAAATTGAAAACGGTATCCTCAAGCTTAACGGAAAAAGGATCATATTTAACGGTGTAAACCGTCATGAGATGAGCTGTGAGACGGGACGTACCGTTTCCTACGAAGACACGGAAAATGACATCATCAATATGAAGAGACACAACATCAATGCCATCCGTACGTGCCATTATCCCGATCAGACATTTGTTTACGATCTTTGCGACAAGTACGGCCTTTACGTGATCGATGAGTGTAACCTGGAAACTCACGGTACCTGGTCTGTTACCGGAAAGCCTGATGAGAACACCCTCCCCGGAAGCACGGTTGCGTGGAAAGACGTGTGCCTTGACAGAGCAAAATCTTTGCAGGAGAGAGACAAGAATCATGCCTGTGTTCTTTTCTGGTCCTGCGGAAACGAGTCCTGCGGCGGAAAGAACATCTGGCTCATGTCTCAGCTCTTTAAGGAAAGAGACAACACGAGACCTGTTCATTACGAAGGCATATGCCATGACCGTACCTATAATGATACGTCCGATGTTGAAAGTCAGATGTACACAAAGCCTTGGGACATTAAGAAGTTCCTTGACGAGAATCCCGAAAAACCGTTCATATGCTGCGAGTATATGCATGCAATGGGCAATTCATTGGGCGCAATGGATGAGTACACAGACATGACTCACGAAGTGGAACGCTATCAGGGTGGATTCATCTGGGACTACATCGATCAGGCGTTCAGAAAGAAAAACCGCTACGGCGAGGATTTCATGGGCTACGGTGGAGATTTTGACGACAGACCCAATGATTACAATTTCTGCGGAGACGGTATCGTTTTTGCGGACAGGACCAACAGCCCCAAGATGCAGGATGTGAAGTACAATTACCAAAACATCGGCATCAGTTTTAAGGATAACAAAGCTGTTGTAAAGAATTACTTCCTTTTCACCGATCTCAGAGAGTTCGACTGCACATTGATCCTGCAGAGAAACGGTGAGGAGATCTTAAGAGAAGGACGAAATGTGAAGGCTGCACCCGGAGAAACTGCGGAAGTGGAACTCTTTGACAGAACTTCTTCCCTGTTTGAGAAGGAAGGTGAGTACACCGTAACCGTTTCTTTCACATTGAGTGAAGACAATGATTGGGCTGAAAGCGGCTACGAGATTGCTTTCGGACAGGACAGCTTTACGGTTAAGAGCGAGATCGTGGGACTGGACATGCTGAACGAGGGAAGACAAAAGCCTGTTCGTAAGGTTCAGATCATTGATTGCGATTACAATTACACATTTAAGGGCGAGAACTTTGAATACATCTTTTCAAAGCGTCAGGGCGGATTCCTTTCGATGAGAGTTAACGGCAAGGAGATGTTCGATCTTGCACCGAAGCCGAACTTCTGGAGAGCACCTACGGATAATGATATGGGAAATCGAATGGTACTCCGTATGGGACAGTGGGAGCTTTCCAGCCGCTACAATGCAGTGGTTGACTTTAAGGCGGAAGGAAACACGGTAACCTTTACCCATCTTTTGGGCGGCCACAAGGATGTTTTCCTGCAGAGTTCTTACACTGTAAGTGATGACGGAACGGTTAAGATCACAATGGATCTTCCCGGAATTCCGGACGGACAGGATCTGCCTGCGTTCGGTATGATGTTCACTCTACCTGCAGATTACGAAAATGTCAGATACTACGGCGAAGGCCCGGATGAGTGTATGATAGACAGAAGGAAGGGAGCAAAGCTCGGAAAATACGAGTTTAAGTCATCTGAGAACTTTACACCTTATCTCATGCCTCAGGAATGCGGAAACAGAACGGGAGTCCGCATGGCAAGCGTTACCGATGAAAGAGGACACGGTGTTGTGCTCGCTTCAAAGAATATGGAGCTTTCGGTTCTGCCTTACACTCCTTTTGAAGTGGAAAACGCATTGCATATTCATGAACTTCCCGACATTCATCACACAGTCATCCGCGCAAATCTGATCCAGATGGGCGTGGGAGGAGACGACTCCTGGGGAGCGAAGACTCACGAACAGTATCTGGTGAAGAGCGATAAGGGAATGCATTTTGAGTTTTATGTAGCAGGAATTTAGAGAAAAACAGCCGTGCGAGCTACGTAACTATGCACGGCGGCTGTACGAAAGACGCACTCGTAAACCTTCCGCCTGCGGCGTAAGCCGCTTCTGGCGAAGCTTCTGTTTACTTCGTCGTCTTTGTACAGCCTCCACGCTATAAAAAAATGACACACGTTCTTGAAAGCAAGCTTTCAAACGTGTGTCAAATTTTTTTATAGCCGTGCATAGTTACTATGCTCGCATGTCAAAAGAAAAGCGGGAGACAAGAGACGGGGAATGGGATTCGAGGAACTGAGTGAGAAGAGGTACTTTTTCTTCTTTTTCTTCGCTTACATTAACGTCGCAATTCAGAGAATAACCTTTTTTCCCCAAGGCTTCCGTAAGAGCGGGGATCTCGGAAGAAAAAACTTCTTTTGAGTCTTCTGTTGCAGCGGAAATCGTAACAACCGCATTCATTCCGGTGAGCTTTATTAAAATGTCTGTTTCACCCAGATTGTCAAGATCCAGGTGAAGAAGGGCGCTGACCGTGTCGCCGGCTTTAAAGGCTCTCTTTTTTTCGTAAACGTAAAGATCTCCCCGGGCGTTTTCTTCTTTCAGTTTGATGGGAAGCTGAACGTAAGGAAAAACGTTATTTATCGAGTCCATAAATTTGAGAGTTGAAGAAAGGCGGGCGGCATGTGTCTGCGGCTGAGATCTTGCTGCTGCTTCTTTTACGCTTTCGGCAGTTTCTGCCGCAACCCGTTCCTCCAATTTTTTTAGCTTTTCGGAAACACTTTCCAATTTTTCGTACAGGGTTTTTACCTTCTTGGGATCTCCGAAATCTTTCGGAGGAAGATGAAGCGCAGAGTGAAGTTCGTTTGCGGTCTGCCTGCTTCGTGATTCCGATATCGGCCTGTCGGTTCCGGGAACTTCGGAACCGGCGGAATTGAAAGCGGATTTGTTGATTTCTTCAGACGTTGCTTTTTCTGCGGACTCTGCGCTTTTAAGAAGATCAGCGTCTGTTTTTTGACCTTCTTTTGCCGCTCCGATCGTATTTTCGGCGGCACTTCCTTCTGAAGCTGCCGTTGAAACGAGCTGCCCGGAGTTATTAACCGTCTGTTCGGGAACATTTAAAGCATCGTCGGATCTGACTGCCGATCCTTCCGGGTTTTCCGGATTTGCCGACAGCATTTCCGTTATCAGACCTTTAAGTTCCGACTGCAAAGCTTCTTTTTGCAAACCGTCGGGCAGTGCTTCTATGCTTTCCGACACTTCGGTAACCGCAGCGGCAAATTCCGCTACGGGCTCGGAATTACCGAAATCACGATAGATCTCAAGATTTTCCTTTGTAAGAGGGATCTTGGCAATGTCCATAAGAACCAGTTCCTTGATGGGAACATCCGGATACTTGGCAGAAAGTGCAAGGAATTTTTTAATATTGCCTTCGTTTATCGGCTGGGAATGGAGCATCAGTTCTTTGACCGTGCCTTCCGATCTTTCTGTGGGGGTGATGCCTGCGGCTTCAAGAGCTTTGCTCACTGTTTTCTGCGTTTGGGTGTCTTCATTGCTTTCACCGCCTGCAAGTTTGAGAGTGATGAGTTTTCCTTCCTTGCCTGCGACAATGAACTCAGCCACATCTCCGATGGAAAGCGGGAGAGAAGTTTCCGTTCGTGCACTGAGTTTTTCGCCGGAAAGAAGCTGCAAAAGAATCTGATCCTGACGAAGATCCAGAACTTTTCCTTTAACGATGCTGCTTTCGCCGGGAATGAGGCTTTCCAGGAGTTGGGAAGCTGTGGCTGCCTTGATAGCTTTCATCGGAAGTTCGGCATTTTTCAGATCTTTTGAAGCTTTCGGATCTATGTTTTTATACAGGTTTTGCATGATGTTTTCCAAAATTGTCATAAGGTTCTCCCTTTTTTGAAAGATGACATTCTCTGTAGTCTATATCGGTTATTATTTTTAATATTTTTATGTTGTTAAAGTATTTTAAATGTGATAAACTTATTGCTTGTGACAACCATGCAGGCGTGGTTTATCGGTAAAATTTTGGCTTCCCAAGCCGACGAGACGGGTTCGACTCCCGCCGCCTGCTTTTTAATTGCGGACATTGTTGCTCTTTCTCATGAGGAGAAAGATGAAGTTGTCCGCATTATTGCTATTAAGAGGGAAAGGAGGGTATCATGTACGACGTAGATGTTATAATTACATTGAGTTATGCGTGCGCGGTTTTCGTATTTGTTCTTCTCGTATATAATCTTTTTAAGTACGATAAGTATGACAAATCAGATTACTTTTTCTCACTGATATGCGGCATAATCTTACTTCAATTACTCAGTAATGCGCCCTTCGATCTGTGCAGCGGGCTTGAAAAGCCATGGTATCCTTACGTCCTGAACTCAGTGACTTTTGCTCAGTTTGCTCTCGGCGGACCTCTTTCCCTGATCTATACCAATTACTTGAGCTGTTATCTGAAACTGGATGCGGAAAAACGAAAAAAGATCAGGATCAGCATGTTTGAGTACGGTATAGTTTATGAGACTCTTGTACTCTTAAATCTCAGGTTTGGTTTCTATTATACCATAGATGCTCAAAATGAGTATGCCCGAGGTGAATTTTGGGCACTTTCTCAGCTTTTGGCTGTTCTACCTGTTCTTTTGGACATTTATCTGTTCATTAAACACAGAAGAAACATTTACAGAAGTGCCTGGATAGGAACCATTTTTTACTTGGGATTTCCTATTTTGGGATCCGTCATTCAGCTCAACACAGGCTGGCCCATAACTTTCTGCTTCGCAGCTGTCGGTGCTTACATCCTTTTCTTTAACATTAAATCCGAGCAGGCTTTCTTACTTGAAAGACAGCAGAAGGAACTGGCGGAGAGCAGGATCTCCATTATGCTGAGCCAGATCCAGCCACACTTTATGTATAACTCCCTCACAACCATTGCGGCGCTTTGCGACAAGAATCCCGCAGAAGCGAAGAGAGCTACATTGAACTTTTCCAGATACTTAAGAAAGAACATCGACTCCGTCAATAAGCGTATGCCTGTTCCTTTTGACAGTGAACTGGAGCATGTTACCACGTATCTTGAGCTTGAAAAACTCCGTTTCGGAGACAGATTAAAGGTGGTAATGGACATTCAGAGTACCGATTTTCTTATCCCGCCCCTCACGATCCAGCCTCTTGCCGAGAATGCGGTAAAGCATGGTATCTGTAACAAGCCGGAAGGTGTCGGAACCCTCACCATCGCTACCAGGGAAAAAGAAACCTGCTATGAGATCACGATCTCGGATGACGGTATCGGATTTGAAGCGGGACAAAAGCCGGAGGACGGTAAGGAACACATCGGAATGGAAAATGTGCGAGACAGGCTTAAAGCCATGTCAAATGCTTCAATGAAAGTCGAAAGCATAGTTGGAGTGGGCACGGTAATTTCAGTCACCATTCCCAAGAAGAAAGCTTCAAATATTAACAAAGATATGCTATGAGATCACTTACAGACACTTTAAAAAGAACATTTTTCAGAAAAAGAACTTTAATCCTGCTGTTGGCCGTAATAGGTGAAATCTGCCTTAAAATTGCGGAAAACAGCAGTTTTTTTGCTGAGGAGATCTTCGGAAAACACATCTTTAAATGGATGTCGGTCGGAATCTCCGCCGTCACCGGGATCTTCCCGTTTTCTGTGGCGGAAGTTTCGATCATTATTGCGCCTTTCCTTGTCATAGCGCTGATCGCAGGATTCATTGTTAAAATGGTGAAGAACAGGAAGGAGAGGCTTTTCCTGAGCCTTACATTCATCTTAAATGCCGCCTGCATGGCTTCAGTCGTGTGGTTCTTCTATTGCTTCGGCTGCGGCATAAATTACTACAGAGCGTCCGTTAGCGAGCATTTTGACCTCGTGACCAGAGATTCTTCCGCAGAGGAACTGGCTGCTCTCCTCGGAGAGCTTGCTGATGATGCCATAGAAGAAAGGGCACGGCTCACAAGCTTTGATGAAAACGGAGTCTACAGATTACCCGGAACACCGAGAGAGCTGGCAAAAGAGGCCAAGCAAGCATATGCCTGCTTCGCGGAGACCTATCCCATTTTCGGGGGGATGTATCCTGCGCCCAAGTGCGTGATGTTGTCGCATCTCATGTCCTACACGGAGATCATAGGGCTATACACCTGCTGGACCATGGAAGCGAATGTGGATGTGGACATTACGGATTACGAGATCGGATCCACCATGTGCCATGAATTGGCGCATTTACGCGGATTTATCAGGGAGGATGAGGCCAATTTTATTTCCTATATGGTGTGCTCAAATTCGGACAGCCCCGATCTTAAGTACTCCGGAACCATGCTGGCTTTTGTGTATACGGCAAATGCACTGGTGGGAAAGAATGCGGACCTTTATAACGAAACGATCGCAGCTCATTACGATGAAGGAATGTGGCTGGATCTTGCGGCAAATCGCGAGTACTGGAAGCAGTTTGAGAAAGCCCGGGTCGTTGCGGAAGTCACAAATGATCTGAACGACAGCTATTTGAAAGCAAATGAGCAGGAAGATGGCGTAGAGAGCTACGGAAGAGTAGTGGATCTGCTGCTTGCGAAGTACAGAAAAGACCACTGTTTAGAGTGATTTAACTTTTAGGCTGTCTTTTGGACTTGAATTTTAATAATCATTGTTTTAAAATATTTAGTTGAATGTATGTAATATACTGTTCACATGTATGCAAGCGCGAAGCCATATTGAAAGCGAAGCTTTCAGAGAGGAGGAATGCCTGCCGAAGGCAATATTATGCATTCCGACGAGAGGACAGGTCACCATAGGTGGCGTGTCATTTCCGAGTGGCTTTGTGCTTACATAAAGTGCGAAGCACCAACATATGCAGCAAAGCTGCATATGTGTGCACAGTGACTGCAGAATATAAGTCAAAATTAATCCGGAGGAAAAATTAAATGGGATTATTCTCAGGACTTGAAGAAATCGGTATGGGAGGCCTTTCAAACGTAAAGGTCTTCGAAGACGAGAAAGCCAAGACAGAAGCGGCACAAAAAAGAAGAAACGAACCGGTAGAACTGAAGGAAGCCGACTTTATTTTCGACAAAACCTACACTTGCCCTGTTTGCGACAGGGAATTTAAGGCAAAGACGGTGAGAACGGGAAAGGTGAAGCTGGTGGGTTCAGACAGCGATCTGCGCCCTCGCTATCAGTTTGACACACTCAAATATGATGCGCTCACATGCCCCAATTGCGGCTATTCCGTACTTACCAGATATTTTAATGTAAATCCCACATCAGGTCAGCTGAAGCTCATTCGTGAGAATGTTTGCAAGGCATTTAAGGGTATTAAGGAACCTGCCGACATCATGACCTATGATGATGCTCTCACTCGCCACAAGCTTTCTCTGCTCTGTGCGATCGTAAAGAGAGGAAAAGCAAGCGAAAAGGCTTACACCTGTCTTAAAATGGCCTGGCTCTTAAGAGGAAAAGCAGAAACTCTTCCCAAGGACACACCGAACTACGAAGCCGTAAAGAAAGATCTTGCAACGCAGGAGCTTGAAGCTATTACAAATGCGTATGAAGGCTTTACCGAAGCCTTTTCCAAGGAAAACTTCCCTATGTGCGGTATGGACGAGAACACGGTTACCTACCTTTCCGCCGAACTTGCGAGAAAGATCGGAAAGTATGATGATGCTTTGAGACTTTGCGCGAGAGTCATCACGGGAAAGAACGTCAACGACCGTCTCAAAGAAAAGGCACGTGACATGAAAGACAGGATCTACGAAGAAACCGGACGAAAGGACGGCTGATAATGAAGGAACAGCTTTACACCATTCCTGTCAATGAAGCCTTTGACGAAAAGACGGAATGCCCCATTTGCTCCATGTATCATTCCATAGAAGAGGGGGCTCTTGATTTTACACTTGGGCCCAGTTACATGGAAGATGATGTGAGAATGGTCACGGATAAAGTGGGCTTTTGCGAAAGACATGTTGCAAAGCTTTACGAAAGAGGAAACAGACTGGGGCTTGCTTTGATGCTGAAGACTCATGCCGATCGCATGCTGAATGAGGTTGAAAAAAAGCAGAAAAACCTGAAAGTCGTTAAGAAATCTTCTTTTCTGAAAAAAGTACCGGACAACGGGAATGAGGTTTCCAATTATCTGGATGAGCTGCAGACAAGCTGCTTTGTATGCTCAAGGATCGATAACGTTTTTGACAGATACATTGACACCATGTTCTGGCTTTACGAAAAAGATGCTGATTTCAGAGAGAAATTCAAGAATTCAAAGGGCTTTTGCAATGCTCACTACAGTCTGCTCTTAAAGAAATGTACCGAAGCTTTGGGAGCGGAAGAGGCAAAGAGTTTTGCAGGCATATGCTCGGATATCTATTTGGAAAATATGAAGCGGGTCAGAGATGATCTTTCCTGGTTCATCGATAAATTTGATTATCGTTATACGGATGAACCGTGGAAGGATTCCAAGGACGCATTGCAGCGTTCGATGATGAAAGATAATTCGATCTACTATAAACCGGAAGGAAATTGACTTTCGGTTTTTATTTTTTTTATAATCTGACCGTTGACATTTTTGGGTTTTGTGTTAATATATGATACAGCGTTTAGCACTCAGATTAAATGAGTGCTAATAACAAATATCGAAAGTACTCGAAGGAGGCAAAATAAAATGAAATTAGTACCATTGGGCGATAAGGTAGTTTTAAAGCAGCTTAAGGCTGAAGAGACAACAAAATCCGGAATCGTTCTTCCCGGACAGGCACAGGAGAAACCTCAGCAGGCAGAAGTCGTTGCTGTAGGACCCGGCGGAATGGTTGACGGTAAGGAAGTTGCAATGCAGGTTAAGGTTGGCGACAAGGTTATTTATTCAAAGTACTCCGGAACCGAAGTAAAGCTCGGAAATGAAGAATATGTTGTCGTTAAACAGAATGATATTGTAGCAATTGTAGAAGACTAAGGAGATGAATCAAAATGGCTAAAGATTTAAAATTCGGATCGGACGCGAGAGTTGCTCTCGAAGCCGGCGTTAACAAGCTTGCTGACACAGTAAAGGTTACACTCGGACCTAAGGGAAGAAACGTTGTACTTGATAAGTCCTTCGGCGCTCCTCTTATCACAAACGACGGTGTTACCATCGCTAAAGAGATCGAGCTTGAGGATGCATTTGAAAACATGGGCGCTCAGCTCGTTAAAGAAGTTGCCACCAAGACAAACGATGTTGCCGGTGACGGTACCACAACAGCTACAGTTCTTGCTCAGGCAATGATCAATGAAGGTATGAAGAACCTGGCAGCAGGCGCAAATCCCATCATTCTTCGTAAGGGTATGAAGAAGGCTTGCGACAAGGCAGTTGAGACCATCGGACAGATGAGCTCAAAAGTTAACGGTAAGGAGCAGATCGCAAAGGTTGCCGCAATTTCCGCAGGTGACGAAAGTGTCGGCCAGATGGTGGCAGACGCTATGGAAAAGGTTTCCAACGACGGTGTTATCACTATCGAAGAGTCAAAGACAATGAAGACAGAGCTTGATGTGGTTGAAGGAATGCAGTTTGACCGCGGATACATCTCTTCTTACATGGTTACGGATACAGATAAGATGGAGGCGGTTCTTGATGAGCCTTACATCCTTATTACAGATAAGAAGATTTCCAACATTCAGGAGATCCTTCCTCTTCTTGAACAGATCGTTCAGGGCGGACAGAGACTTTTAATCATCGCTGAAGATGTTGAAGGCGAAGCTCTTACAACACTTGTTATCAACAAGCTCCGCGGAACCTTCAATGTAGTTGCCGTAAAGGCACCCGGCTATGGTGACAGAAGAAAGGAAATGCTTAAGGACATCGCTACACTTACAGGCGGTCAGGTAATTTCCGACGAACTCGGTCTCGAGCTCAAGGATGCTACTCTGGATATGCTCGGACGTGCAAAGAGCGTTAAGGTTCAGAAGGAAAACACAGTCATCGTTGACGGCGAAGGCGACAAGGAAGAGATCAAGGCAAGAGTTGCTCAGATCCGTTCACAGATCGAGACAACAACTTCCGATTTCGACAGAGAGAAGCTTCAGGAACGTCTTGCAAAGCTTGCAGGCGGCGTAGCAGTTATCAGAGTAGGCGCTGCAACAGAGACAGAGATGAAGGAAAACAAGCTTCGTATGGAAGATGCACTTGCAGCTACAAGAGCAGCTGTTGAGGAAGGCATCATCGCAGGCGGCGGTTCTGCTTACATTCACGCTTCCAAGGAAGTTGCAAAGCTTGCTGCTGACCTTAAGGGTGACGAGAAGACAGGAGCAGAGATCATCTTAAAGGCTCTCGAAGCACCTCTTCATTGCATCGCACATAATGCAGGTCTTGAAGGCGCAGTTATCGTAAACAAGGTTCGTGAATCTGAAGTCGGAACAGGCTTCAATGCACTTACCGAAAAGTACGTTGATATGGTTAAGGAAGGTATCATCGATCCTGCCAAGGTTACACGTTCAGCATTGCAGAATGCTACAAGTGTTGCATCTACCTTCTTGACAACTGAAGCTGCAGTCGCTAATATAAAGGAACAGACACCCGCAGCAGCACCCGCAGGCGCAGGAATGGGCGGAATGTACTAAATCACTTGAATAAAAAAGATTGGATGGAAGATAATGGAAGGTAATTACTGCGAAGCAAGAGCAAAGAAACGTAAGACAGCAGGAGACACGGCAATAAAAGGATTGATCATCTTTGGCATTGCTGTCAGCCTCATAGCGGCATTTCTCTTCGGACAGACATTGATCCTTCTCGTAGGAGTTGCATTGGGAATCGTTGCTTATTTCGTTTTCCCCAGACTCAACGTGGAGTATGAATATGTCTTTTGCGACGGACAGCTTGATTTTGATAAGATCATGAACGGTGACAGACGTAAGCACATTGCCCGTATTGACATGGAGCAGGTTGTGGTTTGTGCACCCGTTAAGTCTCAGTCCCTTTTGGGCTACGACAGAGAGGGCGTTCGTAAGATCGATTTTTCCAGTCGTGAGACCAATGCGAGAATTTGGGGACTGGTCACCACTGCAGGTGAACAGAGCACAATGTATCTTTTTGAGCCCTCCGAAGACATGGTTCGCAGGATGAAACAAAAAGGACCCAGAAAAGTGGTTGAATATTAAGCCTTTCAAATCCGCTTAAATCCCAAATCATTAAATACACTAATCGCTGCTATTCATTTAAACAATGAATGGCAGCATTTTTGTTGCTTGCTTTAATTTTTTTTTAAGCATATAATAGCTGAAATAAAAAAATGAAAGCGAGGGATTTTTATGGGAACAATAATCGGCGAAGGAATTACGTTTGATGATGTACTTCTTGTACCTTCTTTTTCAGAGGTTCTTCCTTATGAAGTTGACCTTTCCACTAATCTGACAAAAAAAATAAGACTTAATATTCCGCTTATGAGTGCCGGAATGGATACCGTTACGGAAAACCGTATGGCAATCGCCATCGCAAGACAGGGCGGTATCGGAATTATACATAAGAACATGTCGATCGAGGCTCAGGCTGCTGAGGTCGATAAGGTTAAAAGATCGGAAAACGGAGTTATAACAGATCCTTTTTCGCTTTCACCCGATAACACACTGGCAGATGCAAATGAACTGATGGGTAAATACAGGATTTCCGGAGTACCCATTACCAGAGGCAAGAAACTGGTGGGTATCATTACAAACAGAGACCTGAAATTTGAAACAGACTACACCAAGAAGATCTCCGAGAGCATGACTTCGGAAAATCTTGTTACCGCTAAAGAAGGCGTTACGCTGGATGAGGCAAAGAAGATACTTTGGGAGGCGAGAAAAGAAAAACTTCCCATCGTAGACAACGAAGGAAATCTTAAGGGACTCATCACAATAAAGGACATTGAAAAACAGATAAAATATCCCAATTCCGCCAAGGATGCTCACGGCAGACTGCTTTGCGGAGCGGGAGTCGGAGTGACAAAGGATATCCTTGAAAGAGTTGATGCTCTTGTTCATGCAAAGGTTGACTGTATCGTGATCGATACCGCTCACGGACATTCGGCAAATGTTTTGAGAGTTGTAAAAGAAGTAAAGGATGCTTATCCCGAGTTACAGATCATTGCAGGAAACGTTGCTACGGCGGAAGGAACAGAGGCTCTCATTAAATCCGGCGTTGACTGCGTAAAGGTTGGTATCGGACCCGGATCCATTTGTACGACACGAGTTGTGGCAGGTATCGGTGTTCCGCAGATCACGGCAGTAATGAATGCCTACTCCGCTGCTTCCAAGTACGGAATTCCGATAATCGCGGACGGCGGTATCAAATTCTCCGGAGACATCACAAAGGCCATTGCTGCGGGCGCAAATGTCTGCATGATGGGCAGCATCTTTGCGGGATGCGATGAAGCACCCGGTGATTTTGAACTTTATCAGGGAAGAAAATATAAAGTTTACAGAGGCATGGGATCCATCGCAGCGATGGAGAACGGCAGTAAAGACAGATACTTCCAGGCAAACGCAAAGAAACTTGTTCCCGAAGGAGTTGAGGGACGAGTTGCTTACAAGGGACTTGTAGAAGACACAGTATTCCAGCTTTTGGGCGGTTTGAGATCCGGAATGGGCTATTGTGGAGCAAAAGATATTGAGACCTTGAAAAGTACGGGAAAATTTGTTAAAATCAGTTCTGCGGGACTTAGAGAGAGTCATCCTCATGACATTCACATCACGAAGGAAGCTCCCAATTACAGTACCGAAGAGACTAAATAACAAATAAAGGAGTTTGAGAAGGTATGGCTGACATTGTTGAAAAACGTAGAAGCAAGAGAATACCTGTCAGACTTGAATTAACGATCTCCAAGCTTTTCAAGCAATGTGACATTGAAAAGATTGAAACGGCCGTTCCCATTACGGTTACGGACGTTTCAAGACAGGGGATTGGCTTCAGGTCGAAGGGCAACTTCCCCATTGATTACTATTTCAATGCGAAGCTTGAACTGGGAGACAGTGAGAATGTTCTTTTCTGTGTTGTTCAGATAATCAGAAAGCAAGACAAAGAAGACGGCGAATTTGCTTACGGCTGTCAATTCATCGGATTGGCTTCTGTCCTGAATTATATTTTCGACGACTTCGAGAGAAAGGCAGAAGAGAATGGAACAATTTAAAAATATCCCGGGCTACGAGTTGATCAAGGCCGAGGAACTAAAAGATGTTAAGGGCACAGGTCTTTTGTTCAGACACAAGAAGACGGGTGCCCGTATTGGCGTTGTAAAAAATTCTGACGAAAATAAAGTTTTCAGCATAGGCTTTAAAACTCCTCCAAAGGATTCCACCGGTGTTGCTCATATTACCGAGCATACCGTTCTTTGCGGATCCGAGAAGTTCCCTGCAAAGGATCCTTTTGTAGAACTTGTAAAAGGCTCTCTTAACACATTCTTAAATGCAATGACATTTTCAGACAAGACGATCTATCCTGTTGCCAGCTGCAACGATAAGGATTTCAGAAACCTTGAAAATGTCTATCTTGACGCGGTTTTTCACCCCAATCTTCACAAAGTAGATGAAATCTTTAAACAGGAAGGCTGGCATTACGAGCTGGAGAATGAGAATGACGACATTAAACTTAATGGCGTTGTTTATTCCGAGATGAAGGGTGTATTTTCAAATCCCGATTCTGTTGCTCAGAGATCGGTTACGGATGTGCTTTTCCCCGATACAGAGTACGGCGTGGAGTCCGGTGGTGATCCGGATGTTATTCCCGAACTCACCATCGAAAATTACAGAGCATTCCACAAGACATTCTATCATCCCTCCAACAGCTACATCTGGCTTTACGGAGACCTTGATGTGGAAGAACAGCTCACTTGGATGGACAGAGAGTACCTTTCTTCCTTCGATAAGATAAATGTTGATTCTTCAATTAAGATCCAGAAGCCCTTCGGAGGCATCAGAAAATTTGAAAGGTTCTATTCCGTTGAGGAAGAGAGAGAAGACGGTAAGGGAGTTTTCTATTCCTTTAACGTACTTGCCGGAGAAAATACGGATCTTCTCAAAGGTTTAGGTTTTGAAGTTCTTGACTATTGCCTTTTCGGTGCTCCCGGAGCTCCCGTAAAGAAAGCTTTGATCGATGCAGGCATCGGTGATGAGGTTTGGGACTATTACGACGGCGGCATTCTTCAGCCCTACTTCTCGGTAGATGTAAAGAATGCAAAGCCCGGTCTTGCTGACAAGTTCTGTGAGATCATCATGAACACTCTTAAGAAGTGTGTGGATGAAGGACTCAATGTTAATACGATCAATGCAGCCATCAATTCCCAGGAATTCAAATACAGAGAGGCTGACTTCGGCGGCTATCCGAAGGGACTCATGTATGGCATTTCCGCTTTAAGTACATGGTTGCACAATGATGAGATGGTATTTGACAATATGCGCATGGGCTCTGCATATGATGAGCTCAGAAAGAAAGTAGGTACCGGATGGTTTGAGGACCTGATCAGAGAGTACTTCTTAAACTCCAAGCATGGTGCGGTTCTCACCGTAAGTCCCAAAGTAGGACTCAACAAGGAAAAGGCCGAAGCACTTTCAAAGAAACTTGCCGATTACAAGGCTTCTCTTTCAAAGGACGAACTCAAGGCTTTGATCGAGGACACGGCAAAGCTCAAGAAGTATCAGGCAGAGCCTTCAAGTGAAGAAGATCTTAAAAAGATCCCTCTTCTTGCAATTTCCGACATTAAGAAAGAAGGAAAGGATTTCAATAACGAAAAGATCCTTCCTTATCTCGGAGAAGTGCTTTGGCATGAATATGATACAAATGGTATCGCATATATCCGCCTTGGCTTTAAGATGGACTGCTTAAAGAGCGATGAGCTTTTCTATGCAACTCTCTTAAATGACTGTCTGGCAATTGTTGACACTGACAAGCGCGGCTACAGTGAATTGAACGATGACATCGACATGTACACCGGAGGAATTCACTCCAAGACCGATTACTACTGTGATTTCAAGGATTATAAGCGTTACACGCCTTTCCTTTTTGTAATGGGATCCTGCCTTTACGGACAGATCGACAAGACCTTTGAACTTATGAAGGAGATCATAACCGGATCCAAGTACAGTGACATTAAGAGAAACAAGGAGATCTTCCTTGAATCCAAATCAAGCATGGAATCAAGGCTTTTGGGCAACGGAACTGCTATGGCTTCCTTAAGACTCAAGTCTTACGACAGCGAAGCGGGAGTTTTTGATGATGCCACAAGCGGAATCGCTTACTACAGAGGCCTTAAGAAGCTGGCTGAAAACTATGAAAAGGACGCTGAGAAGGCAGCAGAAAAGATCAGGGAGGTTGCTGATAAGCTCTTTACCAGAGAAAACCTTATTGTCAGCGTGATCAGCGACAAAGAGGGCATTGACAAATGCACAAAGGGCATTGAAGAGATCTTTGCAGCTCTTCCTTCCAAGAAGCAGGAGAAGGCTCTTGTGCTTCGCCCTTCCGCAAAGAACGAAGGCTTCAAGACTCCCGGACAGGTTCAGTTTGTATGCAGAGGCGGTAACTTCAAAAAGGCCGGTTTTGGAAATTCAGGTGTACTGAACGTACTCTCCGCTATGCTTAGCTACGGATATCTCTGGAACGAGATCCGTGTTAAGGGAGGCGCTTACGGCGCATGGATGAGCGTTGCTCAGGATTCCGGTTTTGCTTACCTGGGATCTTACAGAGACCCTCATCTTAGGGAAACCAATGAAATCTACGAAAAGCTGGCAGACTATCTTGAAAATATCGAATTGGACGACAGAGAGATGACAAAGGCCGTACTCGGAACCTTCGGAAAGATCGATGCACCCCTCACGCCCAGACAGGCCGGTGAAAGGGCCTTCAATGCATATGCCTGCGGGAAGACTTACGATGATGTTATGAAGAACCGTAAGGAAGCACTTAATTGCACAGCCGAAGACATCAGGAAGACGGCACCTTTGGTACGCGCTGTCGTTGAGCAGAACATGATCTGCACTATCGGAGCCGCAGAAAATGTTGAGAAATGCAAGGACATGTTCAAGACTGTCGAAGCAATACTGTAAGGTGAATTAATGGATAATAATTTTAAATCCGGATACGTGGCTATCATCGGAAGGCCGAATGTGGGCAAGTCAACACTCATGAACGCCCTCATCGGCCAGAAGATCGCCATCACATCCGATAAACCGCAAACTACGAGAAACAGGATCCAGACCGTCTACACAGACGAAAGAGGTCAGATCATCTTTCTTGATACCCCGGGCATACATAAAGCGAAGAACAAGCTGGGTGACTACATGGTAAAAGTGGCCACCAACACGCTGCAGGACGCGGATGTTGTGCTTTGGCTGGTTGAGCCCACCACCTTCATCGGTGCGGGAGAAAGAACCGTGATCGAGACGCTGGAAACACTGGATTGTCCCGTGATCCTTGTTATAAACAAGACTGACATCCTTAAGGATGACAAGGAAAAGACAAGGGCGGAAAAACTGGCAGACAGCATCAAGGCTTACGATGATGCCTTTAAGTTTGCGGAGATCGTCCCTATTTCGGCTTTTAAGAAAAAGGGAACAGAAGATCTGCTTACCACCATATTAAAGTATCTTCCCTACGGACCCATGTATTTTGACGAGGATACTGTGACGGATCAGCCGGAGAGAGCGATCACAGCCGAGATCATCAGAGAGAAATGTCTGAGGCTTCTGGGAGATGAGGTGCCTCACGGTATCGCAGTCACCATTGAAAAAATGCATGCGAGAAGAGTGAAAGAAACAGGCGAGCCTTGTATGGATGTGGAAGCAACCATCTATTGCGAAAGAGAATCCCACAAGGGGATCATCATCGGAAAGCAGGGGGCGATGCTTAAAAAGATCGGCACTCAGGCAAGGATCGAAACAGAAAAGCTTTGCGAATGCAAGGTGAACATGAAACTTTGGGTTAAAGTCAGAAATGACTGGCGTGATTCCGAAAGCCTCATGAAGAATTTCGGATACAATAAACAAGACATCGATGTACAATAAAGTGAGTGTTACGGGGATGGTCATCGCGGCCATGCCTGTCGGAGAATACGACCGACGCATTACAATCTTAACATCGGAGCGGGGCAAGATCTCCGCATTTGCAAGGGGCGCAAGGAAACCAACCGGCGCCCTTTTGGCGTGTTCGCAACAATTTGCTTTCGGGCAGTTCGTACTCTATGAGGGCCGGGACAGTTACAACCTTGAGAGTGCGGAGATCAGGACTTACTTCGGAGACATACGTAATGACATGAACGCGATCTACTACGGAATGTATGCCTGTGAATTTGCTCTTTACATGTCGAGAGAAAACGTGCAGCCCGGGCAGATCCTGAACCTGCTTTATGTTACGATGCGCGCCCTTGAAAAGGCTCAGATGCCGAAGAAACTGATCCGCAGGACATTTGAACTGAGATATCTGACAGAGGACGGCGAAATGCCTGAGGTCTACGAATGCCTGAACTGTCACAGAGAAAGCTTGCTGGATGACGATCATGTCTGGTTTGACGCTGAGAAGGGCGGTGTGGTCTGCGACAGCTGCAATTTAAAGGACAGAGGGATCAGAATGTCCCGTTCCACACTTTATACTTTGCAGTACATCGTTTCTTCACCGCTGGAAAAACTCTATTCTTTTAACGTTAACGAGACGGTGCTTAATGAGGTGGACCGCGTCGTTGAAGAATGGGTGAAGGTGAGAGTGGGACATTACATGAAAACTGAAGATATGCTGGATATGTTTTAGATCGGACGTTGCAAAGTACCCTAAACAGAGGATTTTTCTGTTTGGGGCACTTTTTTGTATTTTTGGTTGGGAGTCAGGCTCTGAAAGTTGATCTTGTAACTAAAACGACAAAAAACGGCCCTTTTAGTTACAAAAAAAGAGCTGTTTAGGGCATATATGCCTGTGGAAAGGGGATAAGAAGGCAAGAAATCTGTTGTTTAGCACGAACAATGGCAAGAAAACCGTGTTTATATGCTCGGGTAGTGAAAAACATTTAACTAAAAAGGCTGAAAATGCACGGTTTAGTTAAAAATTGCATTTTGGGACGTTTACAAGCAAAGTAAAAAGTGATATACTACGCCGCATTAAAGCAATGAAAGGAGAAATTCCATGAAGGATTTCCATAAAATAGATTTCCACGCTCACATTTACCCCGAGAAGATCGCGGCGAAGGCGGTGAAAAACGTGGGAGACTTTTATCACCTTGAGATGAGCGAGAACGGAATGCCCGAAAGGCTGCTGGAAAACGGCAGAAAGATAAATTGTGTTCACTACATCGTTCATTCGGTGGCAACAACGCCGAAGCAGGTGGAATCAATTAACCGATTCATTGCATCGGAATGTGCGAAACACCCTGAATTTGTTGGCTTTGCTACCCTTCATCCCTTTTCGGAGAAGCTGGAAGAGGACATCGCTCTGGTGGAAGAACTGGGGCTTCACGGTATTAAGATCCATCCGGATTTTCAGAAGTTTGCGCTTGATTCAGCGGAAGCCATCAGAATGTTCAAGCTGATCGCGGGTAAATTCCCGATCCTTGTTCACACCGGCGATTACAGATACGAGTTTTCAAATCCCGTAAGAATGGCAAGAGCATTGGACGCCGTTCCTGACCTTGTGGCTATCGGCGCACACTTCGGAGGCTATTCCGAATGGGAGGAGTCCAGGAAACACTTGCTGGGACGTGAGAATTTTTACATTGACACTTCCAGTGCGCTTTTCAAGCTGGAGCCTCAGACGGCGGCGGACATGATCAGAGAGCACGGAGTGGAGAGAACTTTCTTCGGAACCGATTTCCCCATGTGGAATCACGAAAAAGAGTATGAAAGATTCATGAAGATGCCACTTACGGAAGATGAGAGAGAAAAGATCTTCTACAAAAATGCGGCGAAATTTCTTAAACTTGACAAATGATGGGCTGTTAAACAGCAAGAAAACTGATATAATGATTCAAAAGCTTATATGACAGGCAACCAATATAATTTGGCTGCCATATTCAAATACAGGATCATAGAATTATACGGAGGCGGTTTAATGAAGAAACAAGTAGCTTTAACCTTTGACGACGGACCGAATACGATCACCACACCCAAGGTGCTGGATCTTTTGGAAAAGTACAACATCAAGGCTTCATTTTTTCTTATCGGTCAGAATGTGACCGAAGAGTCTAAGAAGGTGGCAAAGCGCGCCATCAGCATGGGCTGCGACATCTGTAATCACTCTTTCACGCATCCTCACATGTCTCAGATGACGGAAGCAGAGGTGAAGAATGAGATCGAAAAGACGGATGTCATCATTGAAGAACTCACCGGCAA
>JAILNG010000032.1 GCA_024691875.1 Lachnospiraceae bacterium
TATGGGAAGCAAATTGTCGGGAATCGTCTGGACGCCGCTTAAAGCCCTGGCTTTGATCGAGTCCGTTGCAATGAGCTGCCTTTTGATCATGGGGCTGTTTATGATAGAAGCGATCTTCTGCATTCACAGCGTTAAGTCCGTGGAGCTGGTGAATGCCCTGACCTACGGCGGACGCAGCGCATGCCAGTATCCCATTGACATCTATCCCCGGCCTCTGAGGATGCTCTTTACGATCATTGCACCCTTTGCGCTCACGCTGCATGTGCCGGCTGCATGGATCCTGGGAAAGAATCTCTACGGCTGGCCTGCCTGGACAGCCTTTGTTACGCCTCTTTCAGGCATATTGGTGTTTGCATTTATGACATTCCTTTTTCACAGGGGAATGCGTTTTTACAGATCCACGGGAAGTTGAACGGAAAAACGCAAAAATTAAAACAGTTTCCTCAATGGAGTATATTGACTTTCCGATACGGAAAGAAATCGTATATAAAACTCGACAAATAGTATTTGTTATATTGCGCTGCCTAATGATAAAGTAGGTAGCGTAAATTTTTTTTATTGGAAAGGAAGAGAGTTATGAGCGAAACAACAGTCAGAATCCAAGATGACCTTTATGAAGCTGTGAACGGCGAATGGCTGAAAACTGCAGTTATTCCCGATGACAGACCTACAACCGGCGGCTTTTCGACACTGGCACAGAACGTCGAAAAGATCATGATGGACGATTTCAAGGCATTGGCCGAGGGGACAAAAACGACCGATATTCCTGAGATGCGTTACGCAATTTCCCTTTACAAGAAGGTTAAGGACGAGGAAAGAAGAAACAGAGAAGGCATTTCTCCGGTTCTTCCCGTTCTTGAAAAGATCAAGTCGATTGAAACAATTGAAGATCTTAACAATGTTTCGGCCGAGTTTTTGTTAAAGAGTATCAATCTTCCCATTGAAATGGGCGTGTCAACGGACATGAAAGATGGTACAAAGCATTGCTTCGTAGTGCTGGGACCTTCGATCATCCTTCCCGACACAACATACTATGCAGAGGACAATGAATCGGGAAAACAGCTCCTGTCCGTATATGCAGACATGGCTGCAAAGATACTGAAGTACACTCCTCTGTCCGAGGAAGAGCAGAAGACATTCCTTGATGACACTCTTGCATACGATGCTTTGATCGCAAAGAAGGTAAAGAGCAAGCTTGAGTGGTCCGAATACTACAAGAATTACAATCCCATGAGCGTTGACGAGGTTGCTTCTTACGTGGCACCCTTTGACATTAAGAAGGTTCTTAAGGACGTTTACAAGGATGAGGCACCTTCAACCCTGATCGTTTACGATCCCAAGGCTATCAAGGAGATGAACGGCTACTTCACAAAGGATAACCTGAAGCTCTTTGTTCACTGGAATTACGTCAGAACACTTGTAAGATCCACACACCTTCTTTCAATGGAACTCAAGAAGCTGGGAACCACATACAGCAGGACTTTGACCGGCGTTGCTGCAGATCCCGTGCTTGAGAAAGAGGCTTATCAGACAGCATCATCCATGTACTTTGAGCCTGTGGGCATTTATTACGGAAGAACTTACTTCGGCGAAGAGGCCAAGAAGGATGTTGTGAACATGGTTCACAAGATCATCGACACCTACAAGCTGAGAATGGAAAGAAACACTTTCCTTGCGGAATCCACCAAAAAGCAGGCTATCAAGAAGCTTTCCACCATCGTTGTAAAGATGGGCTATCCCGACAGCGTCAGAGAACTCTTCTCAAGACTTGTGTTTGAAGAGAACGATTCCTACTATGCAGCTACAGAAAAGCTCAACGAAGTTTTCCAGAAGGACAACCTCGATAAGCTTCACAAGCCTGTAGACCGTACGGAGTGGGTAATGCCCGGACATTTGGTAAATGCATGCTACAATCCTACCAGCAATGACATCACTTTCCCTGCTGCTATCCTTCAGAAGCCTTTCTACTCTCTGTCGCAGTCTGCGAGCGAGAATCTGGGCGGTATCGGAGCCGTTATCGGACACGAGATCTCTCATGCATTCGACAACAACGGTGCAAACTTTGATGAGAACGGAAACCTGAACAACTGGTGGTGCGAAGAGGACTTCAAGTCATTCAAGGACCTTACCAAGGACATGATCGATCAGTTCGAGGGCATCGAATTCCACGGCGGTAAGGTTAACGGCGAGCTCACAGTCAGCGAGAACATTGCGGACAACGGCGGTATGGGCGTTACGATTGAGATCATGCACACACTTAAGGATGCGGATTTCAAGCAGTATTTCATGAACTGGGCAAGAGTCTGGTGCATGAAGGCAAAGGAGGAGTACATTAAGCTTCTTCTTGCCAATGATGTTCACTCCCCTGCGGTTCTGCGTGCAAACATGCAGCCCAGAAACTTTAACGAGTGGTATGAAGCATTCGGTGTTACCGAAAAGGATCAGATGTACATCGCTCCCGAAAAGCGCATAAGCATATGGTAAGCGTTTGTGAACCATAGTGAATCAAGGCCTGCGGCATTTGTCGCAGGCTTTTTTTCATACAGGCATATATTATCTTGACATATGTCA
>JAILNG010000060.1 GCA_024691875.1 Lachnospiraceae bacterium
CTGTGTGCGCGTAACCGTCAACTCCCTTTGCCATTCCGCTGATGATCGCAGATCCCTGAGATGCCAGCTTTTCTGCTGTCTCAAGGGTTATTTTTTCCCATACTCCGTACATCTCCTGGTGCCTACGATACCGACGCTTTGGTATAAAGTCCGCCATTCGCCTCGGCAGTAAAGGATCACGGGAAGTTCGGGAATATCGGGTATTCCGTATTCTTTAAAGGTTTTGATGAAGATCCCCTTGTTCAGGCAATCCGCTTCGATCTTTTTTGCTTCTTCAAGATCGGAAGCAAGGGAAAGATTTGGATGCACCGAACAATAATCTCCGTCTTTTATCATTTGATAGACCGCTTCGAAGCTTCCGGCTTTTTGCAAAAGCCTTCGCTTTTCTGCAGGTCCGAGACCTTTAAGATTACCAAGCCAGATTTTGTATAACATGTTACCCCCTTAGATGTTTTATTTCATCGTATCACGGCTTTTTTAAAATTTCCATTGACGAGGGTGTACAAAATCAGGGTCTTTTTTTGTGCAACATGAACAAAAGAAAAAAGACAAAAAAACAGCCTCAACACCGGTAAACTCAAGGGTTACAGCGTTGAGGCCGTTAAAATTTATTCTACATCATGTACTTTCGACGTCTCCTGAGAGTACAAAACTTTGAGTATTATCGGAGTCAGGATCGAGGAAGCGACGATCAGCAAAATGACTGCGGTAAAGTACTCGGAAGAAACCAAACCGACCGATAGTCCTTTTTGGGACACAATGAGAGCGACTTCGCCTCGCGTCATCATTCCGACACCGATCTTTAAAGAATCTGACCAGCTGAACTTCAGAGCCTTTGACATGAGTCCGCAGCCGATGATCTTTGAAACAAGGGCAACTATCACAAAGAGGATGCTGAACAACAGTATGTTTGAATTAAAGTTGCTGAGATCCGTTCTGAGTCCGATGCTTGCAAAGAAAACGGGACCAAAGATCATGTAGGAATTTATATCCATCTTTTGAGCAATGTAGTCATGATCCTGAATAGAACAAAGGATGATACCCGCAACGTAAGCACCTGTAATGTCTGCTATTCCGAAAAACTTTTCTGCGGCGTAGGCCATGATAAAGCAAAGAGCCAGGGACCAGATGGGAAGTCGTCTTGTGTGAGGCCAGCGTTTGTCCATCCATTTAAACAGGAGATAAACCAGGAAGCCTACAACAATTGAAAAAGCAAAGAACAGGATAGTGGAAAGAACCACATGCCCGATGTTTGAATCTCCGCTCTTAAAACCGATAACAAACGTGAGAACAATGATACCGATGACATCATCGATGATCGCGGCAGAAAGGACTGTAGTTCCGACCGTGGTTTTCAGCTTTCCGAGCTCTCTGAGAGTCTGAACGGTGATAGAAACTGAAGTTGCAGTCATAATGACTCCGATGAAAACGGCTTCAAAGAATTTTTCCGAGCCCCAGGGAGATGCGCCATAAACCGCAGTGTAGAGAAGTGCGCCGCCAATAAGGGGAACGAACACGCCCGCACAGGCAATAAGTAATGCCTTAACACCGGTTCTCATCAGTTCTTTAAGGTTTGTTCCGAGTCCCGCAGAAAACATGAGAAGGACTACTCCGATCTCAGCAAGCTGAGTGATGAAACCGTTTAAAGAAACAATTCCCAAAAGGCTGGGGCCGATCACTATGCCTGCTATGATCTCGCCCACAACTTCCGGAGCGTGGATCTTTTTAGCCAAAAGACCGAACACCTTACTGAATAAAATTATAATTGCCAAGCTTAAAAATATCTCGTATGCCATAGTAACTCCTTTGTATTTCCTCAAAAAAAACCCTCCGCAAATCTCGAGAGGGTTTGTTTACAAATTTCTATTATAATACGGAAAATCAGAAAAATCAAGGGATCTGAAGAACAAGCAGTTTCGTTTGCATTTTTGACAGCGTGAACGGTAACTGAAAGGTAAGTCGTGGGGACAATCGGAGCAAGACAGTTCTTGCTTTTGAAAAAACGTGATGATATAATAAATTTAATTCTACGCTTAATGTGGATAACTATATTTAAAGGACGAAAATATGTGGATAGCTGATAATTGGAAAGATTATGAAGTGCTGGATTGCTCTGAAGGTGAAAAGCTGGAAAGATGGGGCAAATACACGCTTTTGAGACCTGATCCTCAGGTCATATGGAAAACTCCCAAAAAGGCAGCGGAGTGGAAAAAGCTGAACGGTCATTACCATCGCTCTTCAAAAGGCGGCGGAGAATGGGAGATGTTCGATCTTCCCGAAAAATGGACGATCGGTTACAAGGAGTTGAAATTTAACCTTCAGCCCTTCGCGTTCAAGCATACAGGCCTGTTTCCCGAACAGGCGGCAAACTGGGACTGGTTTTCCGACCTGATCGCAAAGAAAAAGGCGGCGGATCCCAATGCTGAGGTTAAAGTTTTGAATCTATTTGCTTACACCGGCGGAGCAACGCTGGCAGCAGCAAAGGCAGGCGCGGCTGTGACTCACGTGGATGCTTCCAAAGGAATGGTGGGCTGGGCAAAGGAAAATGCCATCGCTTCCGGACTTGAGAATGCGCCCATCCGCTACATCGTGGATGATTGCAACAAGTTCGTTGAGAGAGAGATCAGGCGCGGAAATCTTTATGATGCGGTGATCATGGACCCGCCCTCTTACGGCAGAGGCCCTAAGGGAGAGATCTGGAAGATCGAAGATTCGATCTATGATTTTGTAAAGCTTTGCGCAGGAGTTTTGAAACCCGAACCCCTGTTTTTCCTTATAAATTCCTACACTACCGGCCTTCAGCCCGCAGTACTTTCTTACCTCATCGGCAGCGAGATCGCTCCAAAGTTCGGAGGGAAGGTAACGGCTGACGAGATCGGACTTCCCGTAAAGGAAACGGGACTTGTGCTTCCATGCGGAGCAAGCGGCCGCTGGCAGAAAAACTAACTAAACGAGGCGAACAGAGATGATCAATTTTATTCTGGACATTTTAAGGGGCATTGTAATAGGAGTTGCTAACATCATTCCGGGAGTTTCCGGAGGAACAATGATGGTGTCGATGGGAATCTACGACAGCATAATCAGCAGCATTAACAACCTTTTCAAGGACTTTAAAAAAAGCATATTAACCCTGCTCCCCTACGGTATCGGAATGGTGGCGGGAATTGTGGGCTTTGCTTTTGCGATAGAGTGGCTTTTCGGTAAATTCCCGATCCCTACGGCTCTTCTTTTCATCGGACTTATCTTCGGTGGTATTCCCATGATATGGAAAAAGGTGCAGGGAAAGAAGGACATTGTAGCCATCATCCTGTTTGTTGCATTTTTCGCATTGATCATCGGTCTGGAATTTTTGGGACGTAAAGCAGGCATAGAGAGAGAGCTCAGCTTTTCGCCCATCGGTATCGTGATCGGACTTCTGGTTGGCTGCATAGCAGCCGCAACAATGATCATCCCCGGTGTATCCGGTTCAATGGTAATGATAATACTTGGTTACTACAATTCGATCATCGGATCGCTGACGGGAGTCGTAACAGCACTTAAGGAATTTGACATAAAAGGCATATTAACAAACGCAGGAGCGCTGATACCGTTTGTTTTGGGCGTTCTTGCCGGAATCTTCGGCGTTGCGAAAATAATCCGATATCTTTTGGATAAGCATGAAAGAAGAACTTATGCAGCCATCCTTGGATTGATAGCAGCTTCCCCTTATCCGGTTTTCGCCCATTCCGGGGTAACATCGGTTTCAGCGGGGGCCGTCATCATCGGTATCATTACTTTTGCCGTTGGTTTTGTGGCAGCTTTTAAGCTCGGAAAAGAGTAAGATGAAAAAAAGGAAAGAACAATATAATAAAATACTCCTTTGGGGAGTTGCGTTTTTGGCAGTAGTTCTTTCCCTGGTTGTTATCTGCATCCGAAGCAGGGAAAAGAAGGCGGACTACAGGATATTATGTTCTGACGGACCGGCATTTCTTATGGCAGAACAGCTTTTGAAAGATACGGGCTGTACGGTAACAAAAATGACAGAAAACGACAGCCCGGCGGACATTTCGGAAGCAGACGAACAGCAATTATATGCCTGCTCGGCGGTTGTTTTGAGCGGCAGAGAAACGGAAGATTTTGTGAAAGCCGTGAAGGCGACTGCACCGGGGCTTCCGATCGTTGTGATGGCGGATTGCCATCCCGAGTCCGAGAATCCTTTTCTTTGGATGAATACGGATTTTCAGATGGACTGCATAGATTACGTCAGCAGCAGTCTGAGTGACCTTTTCCCGAGTCTGGAAGAAAAGATCGCAGAAAATGGGCAGGAGTTTTCGGATGCAGTTTTTGAAGAACCTTATAATAAGAGGCTTGTGATCACGGATGAGATCGAGGCATCCGAAAGAGTGATCAGGATCATCGTTTTGAGTGATGCCTGTGAAGCATTTTCGGACAGCTTCGGATTTTACAACATTGCATCTTTTGCTTTGAACAGGGGCATGATCCCGACGGACGGTGAAAGGGAAAATGCGGTCGTTACGGCAAAAAGATGTGCGGAGGTACTGATCTTCGCGGAGAAAAAAGATGCGGAATTTGCCGATGAATTGGCAGAGGAAGCAGGGGCGACGGTGATCTATATGGATCCGTTGACCGATCGTGACAGCGTGGAAGACTACGTAAAAGGGCTGTCGGAAAATTTAGATGCTTTAAGGAGATACATTAACAGGGAAGGTTGACGTTTTGAGACGTCAGAAAGCAGAGGGTACTTTGGCTAAAGAAATAAAAGAGGAAGAATTGAGGCAGGGAGTAACGGCTGAAGAAAAAGAGCCGAAAGAACAGAGTGATGAAACAATTGCCCCTGTGAAAAAACCAAGCAAAGAAAAAAAGCTGAAAACTAAGAGTGATGAGAAACAAGAGTCAAAGGTTGACGGCGTAAAGAAGAAACTTGAAGCCGGAACACATTTCCTGCAAAAGACCGCGCATATGATCAAAGAGGCAACGGAACAATTCCGCCTGGACGCGGAATATGAGAATCCGGATCGTCCCGAGGATGTGCGCTACGATGATATTATTACGCCGGTTGGGGTACAGAGTGCCGAGAGCGTTGAGGAAGAGCAGGAAGCTCTTGCCGGAGAAAAAGATGCGGAAAACAGCGATGTATTCGGAACTCAGGCAGATGCTGCAAAAGCCAAGGTTACGGAAGTAAAGGACAAGTACGTTGTTTGGCGCATTTTGGCAAATCTGGCGCTGACCATTGTAGCGGTCGTGTTGCTGATCATCTTCCTTCCGAGGTTGTTCAAGTTTTTCCTTCCTTTTATTATTGCGGGAATCCTGGCTGCAATCGCAACACCTCTGGTTAAATTGATCAGAAAGAAACTGAAGATGACCCAGAAACTGGGTTCCGCAATAGTCATCGTTCTTGTTATCGCAGCGATTGTCGGTGCATTGTACGGCATTTTGTACTTTGTGATCGCTCAGGGAACAAAATTGTTAAATGACAGGCAGGCGATCATCGATCAGGTTTCTGTCGCAAAGACCAGGCTGGCTGAAAGTGAGGGAATGAAAGCAATCTTTGACATTCTTCCCGTAAGTGTTCAGAACTTTATATCCGGTACATCCGAAGATGCCATCAAGATCTTCCAGGAATGGATCAGTTCACTTTCCTTACCTACTTTATCGGATGCCTCCAACTTTGTTACGGCAGGTGTCGATGTGCTTTTCGGAATCATCGTTACCTTTATTGCGGCCTACTTTTTCACCGCTCAGCAGGCGGAGATCGCAAACTGGTTCCAGATACACACGCCCAGTTCCACTATGTCGTACTTCAGGCTGATCAAGGACAACTTTAAAAAGGCCGTCGGTGGTTACTTTAAAGCTCAGTTTAAGATCATGCTGATCATGTTTGCCATAATGTTCATATGGTTTGAGATCATGGACATCAACTATTCGGCTCTTGTGGCCATTGGTGTGGCATTCCTTGATTTCCTGCCGGTTTTCGGAATGGGAGCCGTGCTTTGGCCATGGATCATTATAGACATTGTTGCGGCAAACTACACCGAAGCTATTTTGCTTGGTGTTCTTTACGGAATCTGTCAGCTCATTCGCCAGGTGCTTCAGCCTAAGCTGGTTAGTGATGCGGTAGAGATGAATCCGTTATTGACTTTGATCTTCATGTATGTCGGTTACAAGCTGATGAACAGCATCTGGGGAATGATCCTGGGCATACCTATCGGAATGGTCATTATCAGTCTGTTCAGGATCGGCGCATTTGACCGATTGACCAAGGGAATTAAGATTATTGTTAAGATCATAAATGATTTCAGGAAATACTGATGGAAGATACAAAGGAACAACTTGTTCAGATAATGGAATTGTATAATATAGGTAAGAAGCCGCTATCCAAACTTTTGGGCTGGGGAGAGACCACTGTAATCAATCAGCTTAAGGGTGCACTTCCGAGCCGAGAGTTTGCGGAAAAGATCAATGAGATCTGGGAGAATCCCTACCTGTTTTCCGAGATCCTTGAAAAAAACAGGGACAAGATCACGGAAGTTGCCTATAAAAAGGCCAGGAGAGCGCTGGATGAAAAGCTTTTGAAAGATAAAGCATCGAACATCATCCTCTATCTTGTGGCGCTTGTAAACGGAGACACAGCTCCTTACCAGCTTGTTGCAACCTTGTTTTATTCTCAGGCAGCAAGCCTCATTCTTTACGGGAAACCGTTGATCGATGAGGACATTGTGTACAAGCCCAGAAATTATATGCCTTATCCCGAGATCTATTTTGCATTGTTAAGAAAAGGCCTGCATATGGTTACTGCTTCTTTCAGCGGACTGAGCCCCGAGGACAGCAATCTGGTTTCGCAGGTTCATAAGCTTCTTAACGGTTACAGCCCGAACGCTGTGAAGGCTCTCCTTAAAGATGATCGAAACGCCCTGCTTTTGCGACACAAAGGCGAAAGGGAAGCGCAGGATGCGGAAACAGCGGAGGGAATACAGATCTCTCTGTCCGAATTTCAGGCCTATTGCGTGAATGAAAACCTGGATGTAAAGGCAGCGGATATAAAGGGATTCAGAAAATATTTTGACGAAAAGCTGAAAAAGAGCAAAAACCGTAGCAAAACAAAAGCCTGAGGTG
>JAILNG010000102.1 GCA_024691875.1 Lachnospiraceae bacterium
GGTTTCGATGCTTTTTTCTCTCCTCCTCTCATTTTTTTGCCCACTTCAGGCATCGGAAAGCTTCATAAAGTGTGGTTCCGATGCTTTTTTCTCCACTCCTCTCATTTTTTTGCCCGCTTTAGGCATCGGAAAGCTTCATAAAATGTGGTTCCGATGCTTTTTTCACTCATCCTCTCATTTTTTTGCCCGCTTCAGGCATCGGAAAGCTTCATAAAGTTTGGTTCCGATGCTTTTACCTCAAAAGCCACGCAAAAAACCGACAAAACGCCGGCAAAAACTTTACGACAGCGTACTCCCCCCTCTGTACATACTGTTTCAATTAATATAAAATAAGGGATTTTGATGCTTTTCGCCTTTAAACAGCGAATTTTCGCATCCTTTGAAATAATAGAATATTAGATTTAGAATCGGTACGTCGATCAGGTCTTCAAAACAGGCTTTAAACTAAGCCTTTGCGGCAGATCACACGCAGTTCCCCAAAGCCTCTGCGGGAGGCTTGGATCAATAAATACACCTGCACAGCCCTTTAAAGGCTGTGCAGGTAAAATCTTTTAATAACACACGTTCAAGCACATTGGATCTCACGTTTTTACAACGCGCAGATCCGACTCATACATTAAAACTCTTTCATTAAGTCTCTTTCACTAAATCTCTCTCAATAAGGCTCTTTCATCAAGCCTCTTAATCAAGATTTTTACCATTAAGACTCTTTGATCAGACTCTTTCAATAACAACTTCCTGTGCTTTGCCCGGGCAAAGCTCTACGGCGATGATCAGCTTGCCGCCCATGTTTGTGGCCATTTTGCCGAAGTCGGTTCCGTTAACGGAAACCTTGTACTCCGTATCATCCTCTAGACCCAGGGTGATCTGCGTGTCTCCGTCGCCTTCCACCTTGAAGCTCACAGTGTTTCCTTCGCACTTAAGCCCTTCAACGCTTGTTCCGGGCTCGGATTCGTAAACAAACATTTCGTTCTTTTCCAGCTTGGTCATTTCCTTGAATGTCTTAACCTTGTAAACATCGCCCTTAAATTCAAAGTCGGAAAGCTTCGACTTCTCGGGAAGTGTGTAATCACCGAATCCCAGGCTTCCGTCTTTCGCGGTACGAATCAATTCTGCCATGATAACTTTTCTTATCCTCCTTAGGGAATGAAATCTGTCCTCATTATAACAAAAGTAGTTCCATTTTCAAGTTAAGGATTTCTAAAAAATCCTTAACGCTCTTCAGTATTTTTCCTTCACTTGCGCCTGTTCCGGCAGCTTTGTCGTTAACAGGCTTTCGCATTTTCTACTTTGCTTCCGCCACTGCTTTTCCGTCCTTAACATCCATCGCTATCTTCTTAATGCTGCCGGTTTTCAGGAATTCTTCCGCCAGCATATCCTCTATCTCGGTCTGGACCGCGCGACGGATGGGCCTTGCGCCGAACTTCTCGTCGTAGCCTTTCTCAAGCACAAGATCCACCACTTTGTCTGTGTAGACGACCTCCGTTCCCATCTGATCCTTGCAGCGCTTGCAGACGATATCCAGCTGCATTTTTGCGATCTCTCTCAGATCGTCTTTGGACAGCGATCTGAAGACGATGGTCTCATCGATCCTGTTCAGAAACTCCGGCTTAAAGATGTTCTTGATCTCTTCCTTAATGCCGTCCTTCATGCGCTCGTACGACGCCTTCTCATCGTTTCCGCCCACGAAGCCCAGATGCTTTGGCGACATGATGGCCTGGGCGCCCGCATTGGAAGTCATAATGATGATGGTGTTCTTAAAATTTACCTTTCTTCCCTGTGCGTCCGTGATGTGTCCGTCCTCCAGCACCTGAAGCAGGATGTTGAAAACGTCGGGATGCGCCTTTTCCAGTTCGTCAAAAAGCACGACTGCATATGGTTTCCGTCTGATCTGCTCCGAAAGCTGGCCTCCTTCTTCGTGCCCCACGTATCCCGGAGGAGATCCGATAAACTTGGAAACGCTGTGCTTTTCCATGTACTCGGACATATCCACTCTGATCATTGCGTTTTCATTTCCGAACATAGCTTCCGCAAGTGCCTTGGAAAGCTCTGTTTTTCCGACACCGGTAGGTCCCAGGAAGAGGAAAGAGCCGATGGGTCTGTTGGGATCCTTAAGTCCCACCCTGCTTCGGCGGATGGCCTTTGTGATGGCTTCCACAGCTTCTTTCTGTCCCTTTACCCTCTTTTCAAGGATCTCGGGCATTTTTAAAAGCTTCTCGCTTTCCTGCTGCATAACCTTCTCAAGCGGGATTCCCGTCCAGCTTGCAATGATCTTTTCTATGCTTTCTCTTGTAAGCTCTTTTGCGGAGCCCTTTCTCTTTGCGGGCTTTCTGAGCTTGGCAAGCTTTTCGTTAAGTTCGTTTTGTTCTTCAACAAGAGCCGCTGCCACGTCCATTTTGTTCCTGATCAGAGCTTTTTCAAGCTCTTCCTTGATCTCTTTGAGACGTGCATTGATCTCCGCTGTCTTTCCCGTGCCCTTGTCCGCATCCAAATGGAGTCCGGAGGCAGCTTCGTCCATGGCATCTATGGCCTTGTCCGGCAGGAATCGATCGCTCACGTAGCGGGCTGTCAGCTTTGCGCATGCAACCAGAGCTTCATCGGAGATCTTGACTCCGTGATGCTTTTCGTAGGCAGGTCTGAGTCCTTTCAGGATCTCGATGGTCTCTTCTTCAGTGGGCTCTTCTATAGTGATGGGCTGGAATCTTCTTTCCAGAGCCGCATCCTTTTCGATTCGTTTTCTGTACTCTTTGATGGTGGTTGCTCCGATGAGCTGCAACTCACCTCTTGCAAGCGCGGGTTTCAGGATGTTTGCCGCATCCATTGCACCCTCAGAACCTCCCGCTCCGACGATGGTGTGGATCTCGTCAATGAACAGGATGATGGAAGGATCGTTGCTTACTTCATTGATGACTCTCTTGATCCTTTCTTCAAACTCACCTCTGTACTTGGTGCCCGCCACCATTCCTGAAAGATCCAGCGACAGGATCCTCTTGCCCTTCATCAGGTCCGGAACATTGTCATCCGCAATTCTTGCAGCCAGCCCCTCGAGGACCGCTGTTTTTCCGACACCCGGTTCTCCGATGAGGCAAGGATTGTTCTTCGTCCTTCTGCAGAGCACCCGGATCACACGTTCGATCTCCTTCTGCCTGCCTATGCACGGATCAAGCTTTCCGTCTCTTGCCAGCTGCGTGATGTCCTTGGCGAAGGATTCCGTAAAGCTTTCCTCCTCGCTCATCTTTTTCTTGGTCATCGCTTTTGCAAATTCCATCCTGGCAGTTGCGGCGTCGATACCCATTGTCATGATACAATCTGCATATATTTTCTGCATATCCGCTTCAAGTGTGTTAAGCACTCTGTTTGCAAGACAATCCTCGACTTCGATGATCGCCATTATAAGGTGCTCGGTTCCGATCTTATCCTTGTTGTAGTAGGAAGCGATCTCATCTGCGGTGTCCAGCACCTTTCTGAAAGCGGGCGAGATGTCAGTCGGATCTTCTTCAACTTCGTCGTCTTCCGTGAAAACTACAAATTCATCAAGAACCTTTCTGACCTTATCTGCGAAGATCCTGTTTTCGCGCTGCAGGATCTGATAGGCAGAGCAGTCCATGTCGGTGGAGCACAGCGCCATCAAAAGGTCGTCGGTTCCTACGTATCCGTTTCTTCCGTAAAAACCGTTGTTCGCACATGCTCTTTGTAACACTTCCGCCGCTGCTTTTGTAAACCTGTCTTCGTTTCCGAAAACACTGTTTTTAATAATATTCATTATCTTACCTGTCTTTTCTATTGCTTGGATGCATGGATCCTGTAGATCCGCACATTTCCGTTTTCGGCTTTTACCTTGACCTCAAAGACGTCGCTGTTTGAAGTTACAACCACTGTTCCGTTACCGCCCACTGTAGCCTTGCTGCTTGCGGGAACAGCCACGATCTGAAGGATGTTGTTGCTCTCAGTGGTAGTAATGTAGTAGTCCGTCTCGTTCAAGGTGCTAAATTTCGGCGAAAGCGTGAGCTTGTTGCCGTTCATGTCGTAAACATTAAGGCTTGCCAGTACGTTGTTGGGACTTCCCTTGGATGTGGGCTTCGAAGCCGCTTTCTCAGGCATATTCTCATAGACCGGGATCTTGAAAACAACCGTTGTATCCAGTGAAGGATAAGCCTTTGCCATCTTCGTACCTTCGCTGTAAGGAGCCTCTACATTTGCCATGTACTGATGGCTGAACGTGCTGATGTCCGTTACGTTAAATTTCTGAAGGTAGATGGTGTCCTGTCCGCGCATGATGTACTGCTGAGCAATGATGTAAGCACCGCCCACGATGGCCCTGTATGGATTGTTCCAGGGGATCAGGGATGCATCGTTGTAAGCATCGTTGTTTGCGGAACCGTTCTTTGCGTACTTAAGTCCGTTGACGATAGCACCGCCCGATGTGGTCGAGTGGTACGCACCTATATTATAGAAGTTGTAGTAGCCTGTGTAACCCGAAACCGTTCCGGAAACACTGTTGGAAACGGATCCGCTGCTTGTGACAACTTCCTGCCTTACTCTTGTTACGAGATGATAAGGGCTGACACCCGAGTACTCCGCTGCCTCGATGAATGCCTGAGCATAGGAGATCGTTCTTCTCTTTCCTGTGTCATCCGTGAAAGTAAAGGTCTTGTTGGCAAAAGGCGTTCCCTTGAGGAGTTCTTCCACCTGTGCCAATGACTGGTACTTCGACTTATATGTCAAAGTCTCAAACATAAAGATCGCAGACGAATTCAGCCAGTTTCTGGGATCCATGTAGTAGGCTGTTGCTTCTTTTGAAGCCGTTACCCAGGAAGGACTGTCAAATACAATATATTTGTCAGTCATCCAGTCATATGCCCCTGTTACCGTAGACAGCATTCCGGAAGCGTAACTGCTCGGGAGCAGGTTTACACCCGCTTTTCCTTCCTTTTCAAGTACCGTTTCCCAGTCGAGCCCGGTCACATCAGCCTCGAAAACCCAGTTGGGATGTATCTCGTGAAGTGCCATGAGCGAGTCGATGTAGTTCAGAGGGAAGCCCTCGGAGATCATGAGTTCGATGAACTCGTCACTCTCCATCTTTGACATGTCGGGGATGGGTGTGGGCGTTACCATGAGTTTCGCCGTAGCTGAATCCATGACCTTAATAAAGCTGTCTTCTATGTATCCGTAGTAAACCTTATCGTCGTTAACAAATCTCACATGACGGAAAACCGTACCGTCATTAACGTATTTATCGTAAAGCGCGAGGCTCACATTTGACTTGATGTAGATCGTTCTGCCGTATTCATCCAAAAGGAAGCTGCCGCCTCTCGGTCTGTCGTTCACAGCAATTGAATAGCTGACATTCACGTATCCGTAACCTGTGATCACATTTCCCGCATAGTTGTAAGGATAGCCCTGTGAAGCCTCCCTGAGTACGGGAGTGGGCGTTCCCGAAGGTCTGGGTGTGGATGTGGGCCTTGTGGTAGGTGTGGGTGTGGATGTGTATCTCGGCGAAGGAGTGGGCGTGTTTGTTGGCTTCGGAGTGGGTGTGGGCGATGTAAGAAGAACATTTCCGCCCAAAAGCTCCAGTTCCGTGCTCTTTAAGTAGCCCACGGTTCCGTCATCCAGCTTGACCTTAAACCACTTGTCGTTTCCGACTTCCTGCTCTCCGATGAGAAGCACTCTGTCTCCCTCCGCAAAGGTCACCTTCGTTCCCGACCTGTTAACTGCCGTGTCCGAAGAATTGCTTGCCTGTGCTTTAAGGAGCATTCCCGTCTTTGTTATTCGTCCGTAGACCTCTGCATCGTAATCCAGCTTCACGTAAGTTGCGGAAACGAAGCCTGTAAGCACTTTGCTGTTCTGCTTTGCAGCCACTTTGTACCAATGGCCCGATGCTGTCTGATATCTGTCAACAACAATGATCTTTTCGTTTTGCTTAAGCTTTCCGACCAAAGCACCTTCAATGGAAGCTGTGGAACGAAGGTTCAAAACATCCGCATTTACCGTTGCTGCGTAGTAGATCGTGCCCCTTCCGTTACTCGGTATCTCAAAGTACCTGATGATGTCCGAGTAAGGATCGCGTGTGGGAATGGGTGTCGGTGTCTTTGTGGGGGTGGGAGTGTTTGTGGGAAGCGGCGATTTCACCGAAAGATACTCGCTGACCACGTAACCCGTGTACTCCGTTGTTCCCTTCTTAAACTTTACCTTGTACCACCAGGTTCCCTTACTGTCTTTAACCGCATCCAGTGTGGTAACTTTATCGCCCTCAAGCAGGATCGCAGCTCTCTGGGATGATGTGCTTGCGGACGTTCTTACGTTCAAAGCATCCGCCACTACCGTTCCTTCCAATGGAAAGCCGTAGGTTCTGAGTGTTACGTTATTTGCGGAAGGAGTGGGGGTGGGAGTGCTCGTGGCACGGACCTGAACCGCAATGTATGTTGCGCTCGTTGTTCCCGTGCACTGTTTGCCGCTCTTTATGTAGCTTATTGTGTACCAATAGGCTCCGACGCTTGATTTTTTTACGCCGGTAACCGTAACTTTATCGCCGTCTTTAAGTGTGTCGATGATGCTGTAATTTGTTCCCGCTCCGTCACGGATGTTCAGCGTTGTGGCAACGACCCAGCCTGTGTAGGGGAAACCGTCCGTCAGCACTGCCAGTGTGGTTCCGTCGGGGATCGCTGCTTCGCCGTTCGCTTTTCCCGTGGGTGTGGGAGTCGCCGTGGGCTTTCCTGTGGGTATGCTTCCCTTCGCGGAAATAAATTCCTTTGAAACGTATCCGTTTATTTTTTTTCCGTTAAAACTTGAAGTTATATAGTACCAGCCGTTTTCTTCCCAGGAAACCGCAACGTAATCCCCTTGAGCCAGTCTGACCTGAACACCGTTCAGTTTCATTATGTCGTAGTTCGTTCCCGGTCCTTCGCGGACAAAAAGTGACGACGCGGTTACAGTTCCCGTTACTGCCGCATCCGCCGTTTCCCCTTTGTAAAAGAAAAGTATCGACACGATCAGCAGCGGAAGCACCATCAGCATCGCCCTGAGTATTTGCTTTATATCAAATTTCCTGTTTCCCATCTTCATAAACCTTCCAATGTCAGTATGTACAAGCGAAATAATTACACGTTATACAGAGTTTAGTATACTACATCGGTCGCAATTATTCCATATATTTACAAAAAAAGATCGACACGCCGTGTTCAGTGTCGATCTGTCCGTAATCCGGGCATATGCCTTCTTGATCGTTTTCTGTTCTTTAAGCCGATCAAAGACCTATGTCATGACGCATATATTTATTTTCAAATTCGATCCATTCCGTTGCTTTGTAAGCATTTGCGCGGGCTTCTTCCGGTGTCTTTCCCAGCGCTGTGATGCCCAGGACTCTTCCTCCGTTGGTAACCACTTTTCCGTCCGCAAACTTTGTTCCCGCATGGAAGCAGTAGTAGCCGTCCTTACCCTTGAAGTTCTCGAAGCCCTTGATCTCCTTGCCCTTCTCGTACTTTTCCGGATAACCGTCGGATGCGAGGATCACAACCTGAGCAGCGTCCTCCTTGAACTTTAAGTCGATCTCGTCTAACTTACCGTCTATGCATGCTTCAAAGACATCCACGATGTCGTTCTCCATTCTGGGAAGCACGACCTGTGTCTCGGGATCTCCGAAACGTGCGTTGAATTCCAGCACCTTGGGGCCATTTGCGGTCAGTATGAGTCCGAAGAAGATGACGCCCTTGAACTCTCTGCCTTCCGCTGCCATGGCATCCACCGTTCTCTGGTAAACATGCTCTTTGCAGAACTCATCGATCTCTTTTGTATAGAAAGGGTTCGGGGAAACATTTCCCATTCCGCCCGTGTTCAGTCCTTCGTCGTTGTCCTTTGCGCGCTTCCAGTCTCTTGCGTCGGCCATGAGCTTAACCGTCTTTCCGTCAACAAATGAAAGAACGGATGCTTCCTTACCGATCAGGAATTCCTCAACAACGATCCTGTCGCCCGCACTTCCGAATGCCTTGTCGGTCATGAGTTCCTTTACGCCGGCAATAGCCTCTTCCTTTGTGTTGCAGATCAGAACGCCTTTTCCGAGAGCCAGTCCGTCTGCTTTTAATACAATAGGATAATCCGCTGTCTCAAGGTACTTTATTGCATCCTCCGCCTTGTCAAAAACTTCGTAAGCGGCTGTGGGGATGTTGTACTTCTTCATGAGATCCTTGGAAAACGCCTTTGAGCCTTCAAGGATCGCCGCGTTCTTACGGGGTCCGAAAACTCTTAAGCCTCTTTCCTCAAACACATCGACTATGCCTGCAACAAGAGGATCGTCCGGTCCCACAACCGTCAGGTCGATCTTTTTTTCTTCCGCAAAATCCGCAAGAGCCTTGAAATCCATTGCTTTAATGTCCACACACTCCGCAAGCTCGGAGATCCCGGCATTTCCGGGTGCACAATAGATCTTTTCCGCTTTTTTGCTCTGCGCTATCTTCCAAACGATAGCATGCTCACGTCCGCCGGAGCCCACAACCAAAATCTTCATTTTTCTACCTGCCTTCTTTTTCGCTCATCTTCCTTTGAAGATGCCCTACTTACCGCTGTTTTCAGCCAGTTCCTTGATCGCCTCGGGAAGGATGATCCATTCGGCCTGTTCCATTACCCTTCTCTGCAAGATCTCGGGCGTATCCCCGGGCAAAACTTCCACTGCCTTTTGCTTGATGATGGGACCCGTGTCTGTTCCCTCATCCACAAAATGCACCGTAGCACCCGTCACCTTGCATCCCCTTGCGAGAACAGCTTCATGAACCTTGAGGC
>JAILNG010000149.1 GCA_024691875.1 Lachnospiraceae bacterium
AACGGTAACGGAAACAGAAGAAAAAGCCGAAACGGTAACGGAAACAGAAGAAAAAGCTGAAACGGTAACGGAGACGGAAGAAAAAAACGAAACGGTAACTGAGACAGAAGAAAAAGCCGAAACGGTAACGGAAACAGAAACAAAAACAGAAACTACGGAAGAGAAATAATGGATATACAATGTGTTTTTTCGGATCTCGACAGGACCTTGCTGAATAAGGAAAGCAGGATCTCACAGAAAAACAGGGAAGCGATAGAGAAGATCATTAAAGCAGGCATATGCTTTGTACCGGTGACGGGGAGAGCATATGCTTCTCTTCCTGCAGATATTTTTGATATACCCGGGATCGAGAAATGCATTACTTCTAACGGAACGGCGATCTGTGAGCTGCAGGGAGGAAAGCCGATAATCAAAAAATGTCTTCCCAAGGGCTTTCTGAAGGAGTTTAGAGAGTTTTTTAATACCCTCGGAGAATGCGGCCTTGAGTTCTATTATGAGGGAAGGGCGTACACAACGAGGGAATTTTACGACGATCCCGCTGCTTTTAACCAGAACAGGGTTGAGTACGTAAGGAGCACAAGGACTCCCGTTGACGATCTTTGGAAATTCGGAGAGAGCAGGGACGGTGAGATAGATGCTGTCTGCATCATTTCTCCCAAAGGACGTTTTGAGGAACTTTGCGTTAAAACAAGAGAAGCGTTGGAAGGAGTCTATATAACGAATTCAGATTCACTTTATATAGAGATATCCAACATAGAATGCGGTAAGAAAAATGCCATGTTGGATTTTTGCGGTCTTATGCATTACGATGTAAGAAAATGTGTTGCCTTCGGAGACAATGATAATGATTATGAAATGCTTAAAGAAGCGGGAATCGGGATCTGTGTGGCGAACGGCACAAAAAAATGTCTTGAAGCGGCAGATCTGATCACGTCAGCTCATGACGAAGACGGTTTTGCCGAGGGAATTGAAAAAATCTGGAAAGGTGTGTAGAAGGGGATGAAACGTAAAAAGAAAAAACCGGATAATCTGATACTTAAAACGGGCATGGAACTCAGAAGAAAAAAAGTGGTCGGAGTCGTCTACATCATTTTGAGGATACTGATCATCATCTGTCTCATCGATCAGGCTATAGACGGAAGATACGAAAATGTGGCGCTTTGTGTAATGACTCTGCTCCTTATGCTGTTGCCCACAGTGGTGGAAGACACATTCAAGGTGGATTTCCCGGATGTCTTTGAGATCATAGTAATGTGCTTTGCTTTTGCTGCGGAGATCCTTGGCGAGATCAACGCCTTTTATACCAGATTTCCGGGGTGGGACACGATACTGCACACGATAAACGGTTTCATGTGCGCCGCCATCGGTTTTGCGATAGTGGATCTTTTTAACAGGAACAAGCATTTTTCGGTTCAATTGTCACCACTTTATCTGGCCATATCGTCATTCTGCTTTTCCATGACCATCGGAGTGCTTTGGGAGTTTTTTGAATTCAGCATGGACACTTTCTTTGGATTTGATATGCAGAAGGATTTTGTGGTAACATCGATCAAATCCGTTACTTTAGATCCCGAAGGACTGAATCGTGTTGTTAAGATCAACAACATTAAAGATACGATCCTGGTTACTGCAGACGGAGAGCAGATCTCACTTGGACTGGGAGGCTATCTGGATCTGGGCATCATTGACACAATGAAGGACCTTTTGGTCAACTTTGTCGGAGCAGTGTTCTTTTCGATAATCGGTGCTGTTTACGCCAAGGGACGTGACAAGAAAGCCGGAATGATCGCTTCTCAGTTCATTCCCAAGGTAATGGATGACAATGTGAGCCCCAATGAGAAGCTGCTGGCCCAAGACAGGAAAAAAGAATCGGCCCCGGAGACCGATGAAGGATCGGATAAAGAAAAAGACAATGATAAAATTTCGGTGAAAGAAGATGAGATCTTCGAAGTATCAGTTGGGAATAAAACGGAAAACAGAGAGGAGATTGATAAATAATGGACGGATCGGTCTTTTTTATGGAATGGGAAGAAAGCTTCATAGCTTGGCTTCAGCAACTTGGCGGAGAAGGAGGCTTCAAAACGTTTCTTGTCTGGCTCAATAATTTCTTTTCCTTTTTGGGAGAAGAGTATTTTGCCGTAATGGTAATGGGGATTGTTTATTGGGGAATCGACAAGAAAAAAGGTGAACGGATCGGCTTTGCGGTTGTCGCATCGCTTGTCGGAAACACATTGATCAAAAACAAATTCAGAAGAATAAGACCTTGGGCTTCCTCAGACAAGATCAACCTTTTGAGAGAAGTGGACGGCTATTCTTTCCCTTCGGCGCATTCATCGTCCGCGACGGCGCTTTATCCCACACTTGCCGCTGAATACAAGAGTAAAAAGTGGCTCAGGATCCCGGCGATCCTTATACCTGTATTGATCGCTTTTTCAAGATGCTACCTGGGAGCACATTGGCCCACAGATGTCCTTTGTGGCCTGCTTTTGGGACTTTTGTTCTTTGCTCTTTCGGAATTTGTTTTAAAAAGGATCGATAACAAGTACATTCTCTACATTATTGTGGGAGTTATCGGAGTATTGGGCATGTTTTATTGCACAACCGATGATTACTTCAGCAATTACGGTATTTACATCGGATTCTGCTCAGGCATGCTTTTTGATGACAAGGTTGTCAGGTTTGAAAACACAAAAAGTGTTCCCCTGATCGCTATCAGGACACTCTGCGGAGGTTTGATCTTCTTTGCGCTCAACTCCCTTGTGAAACTTTTGATCGGAGGGATCTTCCCTGAGGATACTTTCGGCTTTCTGCTCTTAAGAACCGTAAGATACGCAATTGTTGTTTTCCTGATCCTCGGTGTTTATCCCGCACTTTTTAAGCCCGTGGAAGGATTTTTTCGGAAAAAATTTTTAAAGAAGGTTAATTAGATGAAAAAGATCTTGGTTTACGGAGATGCCAATCTGGATATTTTTATTTCCGGGAAAAGAGAGATCCCGGCTGCGGGAACCGAAGAGTACGTAAGTGATATGCCTTATGCCGTCGGCGGAGGGGCTGCACTTGTGGTAATGGGACTCGGGAAACTCGAGTGCAATGCAGCCTATTGCGGGACACTTTCAGGCGACATGATGGGAAAGATGATCGCATCTTCCATGGAAGAACTGGGCATAGACCTGTCCAAAGCGACTGTTGATAACACTGTCAGATCAGGGATCTCCCTGAGCTTTACCGATGAAAGAGACAGGTCGTTCATTTCCTATGCCGGAAGCATAGCAAAAAACGATGTCGATATGCTTAAAACGATCGACTATTCGGATGTGGGACATGTTCACATAACGGGATACAACGCCGGGAAACGTGACAAGTATCTGAACATCCTTAAGTTTATAAAAGAAAAAGGAAACATTACCACTTCCTATGATGTGGCTTTTGACGAAACGGGACTTTGGGATCCGAAGTTAACGGAACTCATGCCTTTTGTCGATGTGTTTTTTATGAACGAAGTTGAAGCGGCCGGCTATTCGGGCGGCAAAGGACCGGAAGAAGCTGCCGACTATTTTGCGGATTTTGGTCATACTATCGTCATTAAAGCCGGCAAAAAGGGATCATTCCTTAAAAAGAAGGGAGAAGAACTGCTTTGCGAAAAGACTGTGCCGGTAAAGGCTGTTGATACCACCGGAGCGGGAGACAGCTTTAATGCCGGATTTCTCTGGGCATTTACAAATGGCCTGGACAGCAGGACAGCACTCAGATGCGGAAACTTTTGCGGAGGAAGATGTGTTACTGCCAAAGGCGGAAACACTGCATTTCCAAGGCTCGAAGAACTAAAAAAAGGCATCCTTTTGTAGGGATGCCTTTTATCTTTAGCCGGTGGTAAACCGACCTTTAAACAGAGGAGAAGCCCATCGGATATTGGGAGGGAACCGGTGGGCTTTTATATTATGAAGATTCTTATAAGCTGATTAATTTGTAAAACTTTGTTTTTGTTTATGGCTTTATTATACAGGGTAATTTTGAACTCCGTATGTTAAAAAAAAGAAATAATTATGAACGTTTTTGTTTTTTTAAAAAAATGGTATAATAAATATCGCAGGATGCTTTAATAAAGCTGGAGAGAGCAATAAAAAATTTTGAAAGGAGATTTCGGGACATGAGAGAAAAAACACCGGAACAGCTCAGTATATTCGATCTTATGCCGGAACTTGAGAAACCGGAAGAATTCTATATGCCCGATTCATTCAAAGGCTTTAAAAAAGGCGTGGAGCACAAGGGGAAAGCCTTTGAAAAAGCAAGATACATCGGCGAGGGAGAAATTGCGAACAACTTGTTTACAATTTATGTACGAAAATCGACGGGACCTTCAGGGGAGCGTTACATTGTCTCTGTACCGGCCATAAATTTTGACTTTGGATACAACAGCCTGGAAAAAATGCTTTCGGAATGGGAATTAATTTCGAATACACAAAATTAACACAACATTTTTTCAGGTTTTATGATATAATACAAGCCACATTGTTTACTCCGTTAAGGGGTAAAGAAAAACGGAGGAAAAGAACGTGGAGAACAATAATTCACAAATGACCAAGGGACAGGAGAGGAGACTGGCCAAAAAGAAGGAAGCTGCTAAGGCTAAAAGAGCAGCCAGAACATCATCGATATTAGGCGTAACCATTGCGATACTTCTTATTGCTGCCATTGTTTTTGGCATCGTTTACGGAATCTATAACAACTTAAAGACCAAGAAAGCTGAAGCGGAAAGACTTGCAAGACTGATCCCCGTAGTTGAAGATTACAGCAAGGGACTTAATGATGACGGAACAATAGCAGGCCTGGATCCCGATGACTACATCACACTCGGATTTAACCCCGCAGATGCCATCACCATTCCTTATTCCGAGATCGAGTATACGGAGGAGCAGGTTGAAGATGCCATTAACACTCTGTTAATGAACAATTCTGATGAAAACGGACAGCTTCCCGAATTCAATGATGCTTTTGTAAAGGATGTTCTTAAAGAGGACATGACTGCAGAAGAATACAAAGCAAAGATCAAGAGTGACAACGAGCAGGCCAACAAGGAAGAGTGGATCGTTGATTACGTTGCAAATAACTATGATGCTCAGGACAAGCCTGAAGAATACGCTTACACTTATGCGGGAGTTCTTAAAGCTATCGACGAGAAGCAGCTCGAGTACTCAAATCAGCTCTATGTTGCCTACACCGGAAGTATCATCTACGACGATGTATACGACATGAGAGAAATGACAGAGGATGAGTACGAGGAATACGTTCTTAACGAAGCCACAAAGGGTGCGATCATGATGCTGGTTTACCAGAAGCTCTATTCCGAGATGGGCGTCACCTACACTCAGGAAGAATACAAGGATTATCTGGCTGACAACGGAGTTTCAAACATCTATGATTTCGGCGAAGGCTACATCATGATGAACTTTAAGGAAGAGCTTGTCAGAAAGGCTCTTACCGAAAAGGCTGTAGTAGACAAGAACAGTTAATAAAATAATTTACAACTATTAAATTTGGCGGCTTTCTTTACAAGCCGTCAAATTTTATGCTATAATGTAATTTGGTTTATCAGACGTGCTCTGCTTAGTAGGGTAACTCAGCACGCGCTTCTCTGATTCGCTTTGTAACGGTAGGGTTGGTTTTGATAGGGGGTCGACTCGTGACCAAAAAAGAACTGAACAATTGGAAAAATGAGATCAGAACATGTAAGTATCTGCATCGCAAGGCATATGCAACAAAGGTGCAAGAGTTTACCGAACTCGCAAAAAGAGACGGCGATGAACTTGCTCTCGCTTATGCTGTTATTAATCAGGTGATCCTTGATTTCAGGGCAAATTCGCTTTCTCAGAACACGATCAAAAAACTTGCGGATGTCCTGCAGATGAGCGAAAACAAAAATGATTACGATCTGGAAGCTGAATGCCATAATATGCTTGGGATCGTTGCATCACACATGGTGGACAAGGCCGCGGGGCTGGAACATTTCGAAAAAGGTTACAGCCTTTCCAAAAGACATCATTTGATCCTGCATCAAAGCGTATTTGCCAATAACATCGGCGATACATACATGACGCTGGGAGAGTACGGGCTTGCCCTTGAATACTTCAGAGAGTCTTACAGACTGATCATGGAACGGGAGAAAAAACAAAAATGCAAAGCAACTTCTCCTGTATCCATCACCAGGATCAACATGTGCTTCATGAACATGGCTGAAGTACATTACAGACAGGGAAATTACGAAGAAGCAGTCAGAATGCTGAGCTGTATCGACGGAATTGAAAGCGACAACAAAGGTTTGTTTTATTATACAAGCATAATGATACTCAGGACTTTGATCTACATTAAGATGGGAGCGACTGAAGAAGTCATTTCGTATCTTGATCAGATCATAGCCGATGCGGAAAATGCCAATGAAGCCATTTCCACTTTGGAAGATTACATCGGACTTGCGGACGTTTTGATCGATGCGGGGTATCACGACAAGGCAAAGAGACTTTTGGATGCATCCGAAAAGATCGTTGAAGACGTGGACCTTGAGGACAAATGGTGTCTGTTCTTAAAAACCAAGATCAAGTACATGAAGCTGAATGAGCCGAATACTGACAGGACGCTGCTCTACGAAAAGTATCTTGCTCACAGAGACAATGTGGACATGGGACTTAAAGCTCAGCAGCTTACCTCTCTCAAGAACAAAAAGAGACTTGAGGAGGAGATCAGAAAGAGAAACAACGCAGAGAAGAGAAACAGAAAGCTGAAAGCGCTTTCCGAGCACGATCAGCTGACAGGCGTATATAACAGATACGCTATGCTTGAACTGGGAACAGCCTGGTTCAACGAAGCGAAGGAAAAAGGTGTCAGACTTACCTTCATGATCATAGACGTGGATTATTTCAAGGAATACAACGACACTTACGGTCATTTGGGCGGAGACGAAGTGCTCAGAATGATCGGTGAGGTTCTTTTGGAATGCACGCAGAACACCGATCTGGTCGTTAGATACGGTGGTGATGAATTTTTCATCATATCCAAGGGAAGAAACGTGGAAGATGTGATCAGCCTTGGAGCAACGATCAACAGGAAGATCAACGAAAAGAAGATACTTCATGCCGCGTCCCCAATCTCGCAATACGTCACCTTGAGTTTCGGAGCGGTTTGCGGAAAAGCCGCAAAAGATCAAACCATGATCGACGCCATTCACTTTGCCGACAATGGCCTCTACAGGATCAAAAACGAGAGGAGAAATGCTCTCGGATTGTTCAGGCAGGTTGATGACGACTTTGAGTTTGAGTGCGTAAAATTTGAATAGAACAGGAAGAGAGTTAAATAATGTACAAAGCATTTCTTATTAAGTACGGAGAAATTGCCATTAAAGGAAAAAACAGAGGGACTTTTGAAAGAGCTCTCTGCGACAGGATAGAAGAGAGAGTCGCAGGCCTTGGAGAATTTAAGGTTATTCGTGAGCAGGGAAGGATCATCGTCGAGTGCCCCGATGAGTACGATTTTGATGAGGTGATCTCTGAACTCCGTAAAGTTTTCGGTATTATAGGCATATGCCCGGTGGTTGTTTGTGAAAGCATTGAATGGGATGACATCACAAAGGCTTGTCTTGACTATGTAAAGGATGAGTATCCCGAGCAGAAATTCACTTTCCGCGTGGATGCCAAGAGAGCGGACAAGCGCTATCCCATAGAATCTCCCGAAATGTGCATGAGAATGGGAGAGTCGATCTTAAATGAATTCCCGGATACAAAGGTTGATCTTCACAATCCCGAAGTTCATCTGATGATCGAAGTAAGAAACAGAACTTACATTTACTCAAAAACACTTCCCGCAGCGGGCGGAATGCCCATCGGAACAGCAGGAAAAGCAATGCTGCTTCTTTCCGGCGGTATCGACAGCCCTGTAGCGGGCTACATGATAGCAAAGCGAGGCGTTGAGCTGGAAGCGACCTATTTCCATGCACCGCCTTACACCAGTGACAGAGCAAAGCAGAAAGTGGTTGATCTGGCAAAGATCGTCAGTGCCTACACCGGTCCGATAAAGCTCAACATTGTGAATTTTACGGACATCCAGCTTTATATTTATGAAAAATGCCCTCATGAGCAGTTAACCATAATCATGAGAAGATATATGATGAAGATCGCAGAGATCCTGGCCAAGAAATCCGGATGCATCGGACTTGTTACGGGAGAGAGTATCGGACAGGTAGCAAGCCAGACGATGCAGTCTTTGGAATGCACAAATGCAGTTTGTACGCTTCCCGTTTACAGGCCGCTGATCGCTTTCGACAAGCAGGACATCGTTGACATTTCGACAAAGATCGGAACCTTTGAGACGTCCATTCAGCCTTACGAGGATTGCTGCACCATCTTTGTGGCAAAGCATCCCGTAACTCATCCGATCCTTTCTTCCATCGAAAAGTCTGAGACCAAGCTTGCGGAAAAGATTGATGAACTCATGCAGATCGCACTTGATACCGTGGAAGTGGTGGAGTGCAAGTAGTACGTTTTAACTTTTGACAAAAAAGGACATCCGCTTAATGCGGATGTCCGTGAAACGTAAACGCCCTATTGTTTCTAAAAAACAGTTTGCACCGTTATTACTTTACGATATAAGGTGCAAGAACTTTCATGATCTCATCGATTTCTTTATCAGCATGGATGTTCAGATCGATAGGCTTTGAAAGATCGAGACTGAAGATGCCCATGATAGACTTTGCATCGATGACATATCTTCCGGAGACAAGGTCGAAATCAGAATCAAACTTTGTGATCTCGTTAACGAAAGATTTTACCTTATCGATGGAATTTAATGAAATCTTAACTGTATTCATGTTAATACCTCCTAATTGGATTATTTGCTTGTATACTAATATTTTTTAGAACAAAAATCAATATACAAAAGTCACAAAAATAGTAAAATGACTAATTTATAAATAAAAATTTTGGGAAAGACAGTTTTAATGTGTGAAAAAAAACTTGACGGAGTCAAAATCGCCATCTTAACCTTGGGCTGCAAGGTTAATGCATATGAATCCGATGCCATGATGTCGCTGTTAACCGCGGAAGGCGCTGTGGCCACGGACTTTGAGCAGGTTGCGGATGTTTACATTATCAACACCTGTTCCGTTACAAACATTGCGGACAGAAAGTCCAGACAGATGCTTCACAGAGCAAAAAAAGAAAATCCCGATTCCGTTGTGATCGCTGCGGGATGCTACATCCAGGCTCTCAATGAAACGGAAAGAGAAGCCCTGGGACTGGACGGTATCGTAGGCAACAACAAAAAGAACAAGATAGTGGATGTGGTCCTCGAATGCCTTGAAAACAGGGCAGATCGAGCACTTGTTGAAGAAATTACCGACATTGCAAAAGAAAAGCAGTATGAGGATCTGGAAAACAATGACAAGGTTTCTCATACAAGAGCTTATATTAAAATTCAGGACGGATGCAATCAGTTTTGTACATATTGCATAATTCCTTATACCAGAGGAAGGATCCGCTCAAGAGAACCCGAAAAGGTTTTGGCGGAAACGGAACATCTTGTTGAACTGGGTTACAAGGAGATCGTTCTCACAGGCATACATCTTTCTTCCTACGAAGGCTATGGAGTGAAGGGCGGAGAAGCGCTTCTTAAGCTTATGGAAGAAATGGCTGAGATCGACGGACTCGAAAGGATCAGGATCGGATCCCTGGAGCCGAGAGTAATTACGAAAGATTTTGCCGAAAGGCTTTCAAAAAACAAAAAAGTTTGTCCTCATTTTCATCTTTCTCTTCAAAGCGGTTCAGATACGGTTCTCAAACGGATGAACAGGAAATACGATTCCGGAGATTACGAACTGGGCTGCAATGAACTCAGAAAGGTTTACGAAAACCCTGCAATTACCACTGATATAATCGTGGGCTTTCCGGGGGAAACGGACGAGGAATTCAGGGAAACATGCGAATTTGCCGAAAAGATCGGGTTTTCAAAGATCCATGTTTTCAAGTATTCCAGAAGACGCGGTACCGTCGCTGACAGAATGCCGGATCAGGTAAGGGAAGAAGTAAAGAATTCCAGAAGCAGAACGCTGATCTCTATCGAAGAAAGTATGGGCCAAGCATATGCCTGCAGTTTCATCGGTAAGGAACAAAAGGTGCTGACGGAGGAAGAAGAAACGATCGACGGACTAAAGTATCTTACAGGTTACACTGAAAGATACGTGAGGTGTGCGATTCCCGCAGACGGTAAAGTGTGCGGTGAGTTTGTCACGGCTGTCGGAAAAACGGTGAAGGATGGGATTTTGTTTTTTGAGATATAGTTAAAAAATGAAGGGAGTAGCAATGAAGGAGATTAACATTACAAAATTTTTCCAGACGGCGAAGGATGAGATTCCTCAGGCTAAGGACATTATCGATCGCGTCTATGCGGCGCTCACGGATCAGGGGTACAATCCGGTGAATCAGATCGTAGGTTACATCATGTCGGGCGATCCCACGTACATCACCAGTCACAACGGGGCAAGAAGCCTGATCATGAAGGTTGAACGTGACGAGATCCTTGAGGTGCTTTTGCAAAACTATATTGACACAAATTTTAAGGATGGTAGTACAAAATGAGAATTATGGGTTTGGACTACGGCGGAGCCACTATGGGAGTTGCCATCAGCGATGAACTCCTGCTTACGGCGCAGCCCGTGGAGACCATACGCAGAGAGAACGAGAACCAGATGAGAAAGACCTATCGACGCATCGAGGAATTGATCGTTGAGTACGATGTCAAGAAGATTGTTCTCGGGCTCCCTTTAAACATGAACGATACTGTCGGTGAACGTGCGCTTTTGGCTCAAAAAGTAGCTGAAGATCTCAGAAGACGCACAGGACTTGAAGTTGTTATGCAGGACGAACGACTGACGACGGTTGAAGCACACAGGATCCTGGACGAAGCAGGTTTGGACTGGAAGAAAAAAGCAGAGGTCGTGGACAAGATCGCCGCTTCCATCATCCTTCAGTCCTATCTTGATGCGGAAAAGGACGGAAAGCAATAAATTTAAGAGGAAAAATAATGGCTGAAAAAGACGAAATCATTAAGTTTACCGGAGACAGCGGAGATGAAGTGGAATTCCGCGTAGTTGAACAGACAAAGCTGAACGGCAGCACTTATCTTCTTGTCCTTAACACGACAGAAGGAGAAGAGGACGAGGCGCTCATCCTTAAGGAAATTTCCACAGATGATAAAAATGAAATCACATATGAAATCCTCGAAGACGACGATGAGTTGAACGCCATCGCCGGTGTTTTTGAGGGCCTGTTGGAAGATATTCAACTGGTTTGATCGAAAGGAATTTATGAACAGAAAGAAAAAGAATAAAGAAAATGTCGAACTCCACGGAGTTAAGATCATTCCCATAGGCGGCCTGGGACAGATCGGTATGAATATGACCGCATTTGAATACGAAGATTCCATCATTGTAGTGGATTGCGGAATGGCATTCCCGGATGACGATATGCTCGGGATCGATTGCGTTATCCCTGATGTTACTTACCTTGTACAAAATTCAGACAAAGTAAAAGGCATAGTGATAACCCACGGACACGAGGATCACATAGGCGCGTTACCTTACATTTTGAAGGAACTTAACGTGCCTGTATATGCAACAAAGCTGACCATGGGACTAATAGAATACAAGCTGGAAGAGCACGGTCTGACCAATGTTGTGAGAAGAAAGATAATAAAGCACGGACAGAGCGTGAATCTGGGATGCTTCAGAGTAGAGTTTATCAAGACCACTCACTCGATTCAGGATTCATCTGCTTTTGCTATTTACACACCTGTGGGAACCATCGTTCATACGGGAGATTTCAAGGTGGATTACACTCCTGTTTTCGGAGATCCCATCGATCTTCAAAGATTTGCGGAGATCGGTAAGAAGGGTGTTCTTGCATTGCTTGCCGATTCAACAAATGCTCAAAAGCCCGGATACACCATGTCGGAAAGTACGGTTGGCCACACTTTTGACACTATTTTCGCCGACAATACCAAAAGGCGTATCATCGTGGCAACTTTTGCGTCCAATGTGGATCGTGTTCAGCAGATCATCAATTCCGCAAAGAAATTTAAGAGAAAAGTTGCCATTGAAGGCAGGAGCATGGTAAATGTTGTTAATTGTGCCGCTGAACTGGGCTACATCAACATCCCCAAGACTATGCAGATAGACATTTCCGAGATAAAGAATTATCCTCCGGAGAAGGTGGTCATTATCACCACCGGAAGCCAGGGAGAGGCCATGGCGGCTCTTTCGAGAATGGCAGCTGCTGTTCACAAGAAGGTGCAGATCGTTCCGGGAGATGTTGTGATCTTAAGCTCCAATCCTATTCCCGGAAATGAGAAATCCGTTTCCAAGGTTATCAACGAATTGTCCGTTCTGGGCGCAAAGGTGCTCTATCAGGACACACATGTTTCGGGACATGCAAGCGCTGAAGAACTGAAGCTCATGTATGCCCTTACAAAGCCCAAGTATGCGATCCCTGTTCACGGAGAGTACAGACATCTGATGAGCCATGCCGAGATCGCAAAGGCTATGGGGGTTGACAAGGATAATGTATTCATTTTAAAGTGCGGCGATGTGCTTGAAGTGAACTCCGAAGCGGCGAAGATCGTAGGGTCTGTTCCTTCGGGCGGTGTTTTTGTTGACGGACTCGGTGTCGGAGATGTGGGCAATGTTGTTCTCAGAGACAGGCAGGTATTGTCTGAAAATGGACTTATCGCAGTAATGCTCACCATAAACAGAGTGACCGGAGAAGTGATCGCCGGCCCTGAACTTTTGACGCGCGGATTTGTTTACGTCAAAGAGGCCGATGACCTTATGGATCAGGCTTATGATGTAGTTTGCGAAGCTCTTGAAGAGATCGTGAGACGTCGGATTTCGGACAGAGTTAAGATGAAGGGATTGATCAGAGACGCTCTGAGCGATTTCGTTTGGAAGAAGACAAAGAGAAATCCTATGATACTTCCCGTTATCATGGAGGGTGATGACTAATGGCGCACAGAGTGCATGGCGGAATCAGAAGAAGAAGACAGGCAGGAACGATGGCGGCTTTGGATATGCTTTCATTTTTACTGCATTTGATCCTTAATGTGATCTTTTACATTTTTGTGATCTTTCTTGTCTATCGTGCGAGTGTTTTCGTCTATGATTTTTGTTATCAGGTTTTTGGAGACACTGTGGTGGAAGAAGAGCCCGGTGTTAATGTTGAGATCGTTATCCCTGAAGGTACTTCCACTATGGAGCTTGCTTCAAAGCTTGAAATGAACAGGCTGGTTGTGAACCGCTACTCATTTTATATTAAAGTAAAGCTGATGGGTTACAAGATCCTTGCGGGAACTTACCATCTGAACACTTCAATGACCTACGATGAGATCCTGAACACCATAACGAATTACGCTAACGCCATTGAACCACCGAGCGGAGAGTAGAACAGATGATCATTGAAGAAAGAATGGCCGATTACATAGCATCTCTTGAAAGCAAGATGCCCGAGTACTTGGCAAAGCTTGAAAAATACGCACTGGAACACGAAGTTCCGATCATCCGAAAAGACAGTCAGGCTCTTTTGAAATTTTTGATCGAGCTGACGAGGCCCTCAGAGATCCTTGAGATCGGAACGGCTATCGGATTTTCCGCTTCGCTGATCAGTGAATATATGCCTGAAGGAGCAAAGCTCACAACAATAGAAAAGGTTGAGATGAGGCTTGTTGAGGCAAGAAAAAACCTTGCAGCCCTTAAAAGAGCAAAGGATGTGACTTTGATCGAGGA
>JAILNG010000169.1 GCA_024691875.1 Lachnospiraceae bacterium
TTGAAAACGATGCCTTATCCAGGTATCGGTATTAGCCCTGTCTCTGTTTGTGCTTAGGGTTCTCGCAGATGATTCTGATGGAGCCCTTTCTCTTAATGACTTTGCACTTCTCGCAAATCGGTTTAACTGAAGATCTGACTTTCATTGTTTTTTCTCCTTTCAAAAAAAGTCCGTGTAGCATTATACTCCGATTATTGCCACATTGCAAGTAAAATTTTTTTTATTTATTTATCTCTCCATACAATTCTTGCTTTTGTAAGATCATAAGGAGACATTTCAAGTGTTACCTTGTCTCCGGGAACTATTTTGATGTAGTTCATACGAAGCTTGCCGCTGATGTGGGCAATTACAACATGACCGTTTTCAAGCTCTACTCTGAACATTGCGTTAGGGAGCTTTTCGGTTACTGTTCCTTCAAGTTCGATCAAATCTGTCTTCGACATATTTACCTCATTAATTGTTAAGTGAAAGTATTTCCGGATCACCGTTCGTTATAAGGATGGTGTTCTCGTAATGTGCTGCGATCGATCCGTCTTTTGATGTGACTGTCCAACCGTCTTCCAGGTTGAAATCGACCTCCCAGGTTCCAAGATTGAGCATGGGCTCAACAGCTATCGTCATTCCCGCTCTGAGTCTCATTCCTCGAACAGGCTGTTTGAAATTCGCTATCTGAGGTTCCTCATGCATCTCGGTACCGATGCCATGTCCGCAAAGGTCACGGACGATACCGTATCCGTAAGGATTTACAAAATTTTCAATGGTTTCTCCTATTTCGTTAAGATGATGACCGTCTCTGCAAACCTTAAGTGCTTCAAAGAAGCTTGCTCTTGTAACATCGATAAGCTTTTGTGCTTCCTCCGATACTTTTCCGACGGCCCACGTCCTGGCTGCATCCGATTGGTAACCCTTTCGGATGACTCCCGCATCGAGGCTGATGATGTCCCCTTCCTTAAGTATCTTGCTTTTTGAAGGTATACCGTGTACCACTACCTCGTTTACCGAACAGCATATAGAAGCGGGGTAACCTTCAAAATTCAGGAATGAAGGTGTGCATCCTTCTTTCTTTATGAGTTCGTAAGCCTTTCTGTCTATCTCATAAGTCGAAATGCCCGGAACAACCAGCTCCTTAAGAGCCTCATGTACATCAGCAAGTACTTTTCCGGCATCTCTCATCAATTGAATTTCTCTTTCCGATTTAATTGTAACTGCCATTGCTTTCCTGTCCTTCCGAAACGGAATTATTTTTCGAGAATATTTACAATGTCTCTGAAAACTTCTTCCATCTCTTTTGTTCCGTCCACCGTTCTAAGCTTGCCGAATCCCTTGTAGTAATCGATGAGCGGCTGGGTCTGCTTGTGATAGACCGAAAGACGATTAAGAACTGTCTCAGGTTTATCATCTGCTCTCTGAATCAATTCAGCTCCGCAGTTATCGCATTTCCCTTCAGTTGCGGGAGGATTGAAAACAACGTGATATGTTGCTCCGCAGCTCACACAAGCGCGACGTCCCGACATACGCTTTACGATGTTTTCATCGGGAACATCTACATCGATGGCAAAATCTATGCTGTCATTGTTCTTTTCAAGTGCCTTGGTGAGAGCTTCCGCCTGGGGGATCGTTCTGGGAAATCCGTCAAGGACATATCCGTTTTTGCAGTCATCTGCCGCAAAACGATCCATGATCAGTTCCAGTGTTAATTCGTCCGGAACAAGAAGTCCCTTATCCATGTATTCCTTTGCCTTTAATCCGAGAGCAGTTCCCTCTTTAAGATTAGCTCTGAAAATGTCACCTGTGGAAATGTGGGGAATGCCGTATTTAGCGGCAATCTGCTTCGCCTGAGTGCCTTTTCCCGCACCCGGAGCGCCAAGCATAATTATCTTCATTTTAATTCCCTCCCATGTATCAAGAGTCAAAAAACACCATTAGGGTGGAGCATATATGTGCCCCACCCTTAGGTTATGTCATAGTGATTAGTCCTCGGATAAGAAGCCCTTATAGTGACGTTCAATCATCATGGTTTCAATCTGCTTGAGGATTTCAAGAATTACACCGACAACGATGATGAGCGAAGTTCCTCCGAAGTGGATACCTGCATTAAATACACCGATAAACACGATGGGGATCAACGCTACGATCGTAAGACCAACAGCTCCCAAAAGGATAACATAGTTGAGAACGCTTGTAAGGTAATCAACTGTGGGTCTTCCGGGTCTGATGCCGGGAATGAATCCACCCTGCTTCTTAAGGTTGTTGGCAACTTCCATCGGGTTGAATGTAATTGCTGTATAGAAGTACGCGAAGAAGATAAGTAAAGCCACATAGATTATGAGACCTAATGAGTACTTTCCATAACCTTCGATCGTAAATCTGCACCAGTTACTCTCACTCAGATACTTAAGAATCTCATCCCAGGTTGTTGCTGTGGATGAAGCATTCTTGAAGAAAGAAGTGATAATGATAGGTGTTGTCATAAGGCTTGATGCGAAGATTACAGGGATAACTCCTGCTGTATTAACACGAAGGGGAATGTTTGTGGACTGGCCGCCAACCATTCTTCTGCCCTGCATTTTCTTTGCATACTGAACCGAAATTTTTCTCTGTGCATCCTGTAAAAGGATGATAAGAACTGTAAGTAAGATAACAACCGCAATGATCACTACCGCTGCAATGATTCCCTTAACTACGGTCTTGTTCTTTATGAATGTTTCATAAAGGCTTGCAAATGTCTGAGGGAAGCCTGCTGTAATGTTGATAAGGAGGATAACGGAAATTCCGTTACCGATTCCCTTCTCGGTGATCTGCTCGCCGAGCCACATAAGAAATGCAGAACCGCCTGTAAGTGCAAGAATGATAACTATAATTGCAAGAACCTTATTGTCAGCTGTAATATAGTTGCTGTTGTTGAAACCGATAGCAAGAGCGATTGCTTCGAGTAATGCAAGACCGATGGTTACGTATCTTGTGATCTCAGCGATCTTCTTTCTTCCGGTTTCTCCATCCTTCTGCATCTCCTCAAGCTTAGGAATAGCTATTGTAAGGAGCTGCATAATAATGGATGATGTGATGTAAGGTGTGATACCCAGTGCAAAAACTGACATGGATTCAAAAGATCCACCGGTCAGCATTGAAATGAAGCCTGCTGCTTCAGTCATTCCGCCGAGGAATGATGCAACCAGGTCTCTGTCAATTCCCGGAACCGGGAGCTGGCTACCTATTCTGATAATAATGAGGCAAAAAAATGTATATAAAAGCTTTGTTCTGATGTCCTTGATCTTAAGTGCATTAACAAAAGTTTTAAACATTAGATCACCTCAGCTTTTCCACCTGCAGCCTGAATCTTTTCCACTGCACTCGCGCTGAATGCATTTAATTTAACGTCAAGCTTTTTGGTAATTTCACCGTTGCCGAGAAGCTTTACGCCATCCCTGGGATTCTTAATAACGCCTGCGTTAACAAGAGTTTCAACGGTAACCTCTGTTCCATTGTCAAACTGCTCAAGTACATCGAGATTGATAGCTACGATCTCCCTGGTATTTCTGCAGTTGAAGCCTCTCTTGGGAAGTCTTCTATATAAAGGGTTCTGACCACCTTCGAAACCGAGTCTGGGTCTTCCGGAACGCGCCTTCTGTCCCTTGTGACCGTATCCTGCCGTCTTACCGTTTCCTGAACCGTGACCGCGACCTTTTCTGAAATTATTCGACTGGGTCGAGCCGTCCGCAGGTCTAATAGTTGTTAAATTCATCGTGAACACCTCCTTGCTACGTATTAGATTTCTTCTACCTTTACCATGTGTCTGATCTTCTGGATCTGTCCCTTTGTAGCATTGTTGTTCTTCTGCTCAACGCTCTGACCAACCTTGTGAAGGCCAAGTGCCTCAACGGTTGCTCTCTGCTTGGGGATTGCTCCGATAGGAGACTTTACTAAGGTAATCTTTAATGTATCTGCCATGATCATGTCCTCCTTATCAGCCCAACTGCTCAACTGATATGCCACGAAGTGCGGCTACCTGCTCAGGAGTCTTTAACTGGCTTAATCCATTTACTGTAGCGAGAACGACGTTCTGCTTGTTATTGGAACCGAGGGACTTTGTACGAATGTTCTTGTAGCCTGCAAGCTCGAGAACGATACGTGCGGGACCGCCTGCGATGATACCGGTACCTTCAGGGCTCGTCTTCAGAAGAACTGTTGATGAACCGTAGAAGCCTGTAAAATCATGAGGTGTGCTGCCAAGATCGTTCATGGGAACCTCGATCATTTTCTTTGTAGCGTCTTCTTTTGCCTTACGGATTGCTTCGGGAACTTCCGCAGCCTTTCCGAGACCAACGCCGACATGGCCGTTC
>JAILNG010000070.1 GCA_024691875.1 Lachnospiraceae bacterium
TAAATCATATAATCCTCCTTGTGAAATGATGGATTCCTAAAAACCTTAAAGACTATAGCACAGTTTTATTTTTTTTACAATAAAATAAGTTAAAACCTTGTCAGACTTTTGTTTTAACGTTACTGTTCTATCCGTCGCGCATATATATGCTCGACACTCCAAAAGGATTTATCACTTCTTAATAATTATAAATAATACATCAAATAAAATCCAAACAGATTGCAACCATCAGATAAACTTGATAGGGCCCAAAAAAAAACAATACAGGAGAGTAGACCTATGTCCAAAACGCTTACACCGGCAATAAAAAGATCGTTAGCTGCCGATTTTGTGAAACTGTCAACAGCGGTAGCGGTAAAGGCTTTCTTCCTGAATTCGAGGAATTTGTTAAAGGCGGCGAACAATACAGCGAAAATGCGGACATGATCGAATCCGTAATGACCTCCTTCACCGCCAAAACGGAAAGTCTTAAGAGGTCTTTCGATGAAATAGCAGAATCTATTTCAAGCATCACAAGCGCTATCGATGAGGGCGTTAAGGGCGTTAACAACGCCGCTTCCAGCACTCAGGATCTGGTAAATGATATGGATAAGATCAAAACCAGAATGGATGATAATAAGCGCATAGTAGGCGAACTCGATAACGAAACCGCCATTTTCACGAAGATCTGAGTAAAAGTATAACCATAAAAACTGCCGATCCCAACTCCTCCCGGAGCCGCAAAAGATCGGCAGTTTTTTATATCGGTTTTTCAGTTTTTGTTTCTGATGCTTTCTATGATATTCTGTTTTCTTAAGTTTAGCACTGCCAGAAATGTCACGATCATCACTATTGCATATATTCCGGCGACACTTCCGAATAATATCCCGACAGGAAGTCTGTAAAGCACCGGAAGCCTCTGTCTTATGGCAAGATTGATCAGATAGGGGATCAATATACCGAAGGGCAGCCCGCGGATCAGTGCCTTTAAGGTACACATAAAGCTCTCTGTCAGAAGCATCTTCATGAGGCCCCGGCCGGTCATTCCCACACTTTTCAGTACCGCAAACTCTCCCGCTCTTGACATGACGCTTGTAGTCAGGGTACTTATAACACTCACAAGTCCGATGAGCAGAAGAACGGCAACAAAGCCATATACCACGATCTCGGCTATAATGATGGCAAAATTCAAAGATCTCACCATGGTTTCCGTTTTACTGACAGTGACTGAATAACCTTCATCGTCATAGGAATTTTCGTCAAAATCCGGGTATAATTCCGCTCTCACATCTTCCGCAAATTTCATGAAATTCTCTTCATCCTCAGTCTCGCACAGACATTCATAGAATCTGCCGACTCCCCGGGGCACGATGAGTTTTACTTCCTGCTGATTGGGTCCATCCAAAAAAACGGGTATTTCCTCCTCCGGCAGGACTCCGTCAACCTTTACGGCAGTTCCTTTTCCTCTTGCATCCTCGATAGTAAGTTCCTTGGGGCATGCCCTGAAAGGATTTATCGTCACCTTCCTGCCGTTTCTGTTATACCAATACCTGTTCACCAGCAATGTACTTCCTTCAGGTACTCCTGCCAACCTACAGACACGGGCATAGTTTTCCCCGTCCAGGGTCATAAGGATCACTTTTAACTCCGAAGCCTTTCTGTATTCGATAGCTTCCTTCATTTCATCGCTTAAATTATCATTGTCTTTTCTAAGGAAATAGGAAGTATTATCATATCCGAAGCCGCTGACCTTGACATTCCCGAATTCTTCCAGTCTCCCGACCATTTCCCTGCCGGTCTCACTGTCAATGGGCTTCACCATTTCGTATACATATCTTCCGGTACTCTGATCTATGCTCTCTTTGCTTGCGGACATATAGGAAAATTCCACAACATTGTAACCCGGATCCATGATCTCACCGATACTTTTACACTGTTCCACCAGACTTCCGGTGCTTAAAAGCAGAGTCACTCCCAGAGCCAGTGCCCTGACTGTAGGCTTAAAGATAGTCCTGTTTCTCGTGAGATTTCTGTCAGCCAATATCCCCTCAAAGCCGAAGGTCTTCTTTAGCCACTGTTTCGTTTTAACCCGAAAGTCTGCTTCTTCCGATGTTATACCCCTGATGCAGGTGAGAGCGGAAACTTCGGATGCCTTTTTGGCAGGTCTGTAGGCCGAATAAATTACAGTCAGAAAAGCCAACAGGGCGCTGACGAAATATATGCCCGGATAAACATAAAATTTAAGATCCATCCCCACAGAGCCCCGGACCAGGATGGTTCTTGTTATCTCACTTAGGTCATCGATGTTTTTACCGGTGATCTTCACCCCGATAAATCCCAATGCCGTTCCCAGTACAAGTCCCAGTGGTATGCCTGCTGCGCTTAGCCAGACGCTCTCATAAATAATGGTTTCCCTTATCTGCTTCGGAGTTCCTCCCACACATTTTAAAATGCCAAAATGGCTGAGCCTGCGGTTTGCGGCGGTAAGGAACACATTGGTGATCACGGTGACAGACATCACGAAGATGAGACCGCCGAAAAACAGGCCCGGTATCAGTAGGACCATCATATACATGGTCTTGTAGTTTCCGAAATCACCGCCGAAAAAATCCAGCAGTGAACCATAGGCACTTGTTACGAAGCATGCGACAGCTGTAGTCAGCGCTGCAGACAGGATAATTGCGGCTATCGCTCCTATTGTCCTCACCTTGTCTCTTTTTATCTGTATCCATGCTAATCTTGCGGTTATCTTCATGGCTTCACCACCTCATCCCGAACTATCCTGCCATCTCCGATAGTGATGATGCGATCAGCCTGCAACGCTATCTTCTCGTCATGAGTAATAAAAAGCAGTGTCTGATGATACTTGCGATTGGTGTACTTTAAGAGTTCCACGATCTCCTCACTTGTCTTACTGTCCAGATTACCCGTGGGCTCATCCGCCAGGATAAAAGAAGGATCGTTTATCAAAGCACGTCCGATGGAGACTCTTTGCTGCTGGCCTCCGGACATCTTGCCCGGAAGATGTTTTGCCCTTTTCTCCAGTTTCAGGAGTTTCAGCAATTCCTCAAGTTTTTCCCTGTTTTCCGGCCTTCCGTCCAAAAGCCAGGGCAGCATGATGTTCTCCTCTGCCGTAAGCGTGGGGATCAGATTGTAAAACTGATACACCATTCCGATATTTCGTCTTCTGAAG
>JAILNG010000081.1 GCA_024691875.1 Lachnospiraceae bacterium
CTTTTGATGTAAGAAGAGACGTCCGATACGGTGTAAATCTGCTGCATATTATTCTTTCACAGGTTCCTTGACAAGTTTTGCAAGAACCGCATTTACGAAACTGGGTGCCGAATCGTTACCATAGGTCTTACTGAGTTCAACGGCTTCATTAATGGCAACTCCCGCTGGAACCGAGTCATCGTAGAGGATCTCGAAAGCGGCAACTCTCATAATGGTGAGTTCTGCTTTCCCCAATCTTCCCAAAGGCCAGCCTGTGGAAGCTTTTGTAAGGATCACATCGATCTCTCCCAGTTTTGAAAGGATCTTTTGCGCTTTTTCTTCAACCGCCTTAAAGGTTTCCTGTTCCGAAGCCATCTGTAATCTTCTGAACAGATCCATCTGCTCGGGAATATCTTCGTTTTCATAGAAGCTACAGTCAAAGACCAACTGAAAAAGCTTCACTCTCTCTTCGTGTTTAGTCATATCATTTTACCTTTCATATATAATTTCCAAGGTGCAAATTATTTCTTACTTGTTTACATTTACATCTCCGATGTTAATGGATACGTCGGTAACTTCCATACCGATCATGGATTCAATGGCACTTTTAACCTTATCCTGCACAACGGAGCAGGTTTCGGGAATGGAATATCCGAATTTCATTGTAAGACCGAGTCTGCAATTTACGGACTTTCCTTCGTCGTTAAAAGCAACTTCAACTCCCTTGGAGCCGTTCCTGATGCCATACTTTTTAACGGATTCGTTGGTAGCATTTCCCGAAAGAGAATCAACTCCCTCAACCTCCGTAGCAGCAAGAGCTGCAACCGTGGCAATAACATCATTTGAGATCTTAACCTCTGATGTAAAATCATTGTCGTTTGTAATATTTAAGCTTTCCATCGGCATGATGTCTAACCCCCTGAAAAATTAATCGTTTGATTGTAATTCTTTCTTATTCTTTCTCTGACGGAGCTTAACTCCGAGAAATGCGCAAAATAAAGCAAAAACGCCTGTAAGGACATATTGAACAACAGAGTTAATTAAATGATTTAACAAATCCCAACCCATATCTTTCATCCTTTCGAAACAAATTTGCGGCCATATGCGCCACATCAAAGCGATTATACATCAAATATCCGAATATTGCCATTAAAATTTTTTTAAATAAATGTTACTTTACAGCAGGATTCTCGATCAGGATCTTCCCCTCATCCATGCTGACCTTGACCTTGTTGGAATCCAAAGCCAGCTTCTCCAACAGTTCGTGAGGGATCTGGACTCTTCCCACCTTATCTACGATAGAAAACTCTTCCTGGGTTTCTTCGGTGCTCCAGTCAATGGCTGTGTGGGACATGTCCACGTATCTTTCTTTAAGTATCCTTTCACTGGAGATCTTTCCGTCACGGATCGCCACAACTCTTTTAACCTTCTTTGAAAGGGTAACGTCGTGAGTAACGATCAATATTGTCTGTCCCTTTTCACGGTTAAGATTTTTAAAAATGTCAAAAATATAGTCAGCTGTTTTTCTGTCAACGGAACCTGTGGGCTCATCCGCCAAAAGAAGTGACGGATTGTTGGATAAAGCGATCGCGATGGCGATCCTTTGCTGTTCACCGCCGGAAAGCTGGGAAAGCCTTGAATCCTTTCTGTGGCTCAATCCCACCGTGTCCAAAAGTTCTAAGGCTCTCTCTTTCCTTTCACCCTCTTTCTTTAATTCCATCGGCATCATAATGTTTTCCAATGCCGTAAGGTAGGGTAAAAGGTTTCTGGCATTGTTCTGCCAAACAAAGCCCACCGCATCTCTTTTGTAAGCAACAAGTTCCTTTTCGCTCATCTTAAACAGGTCATGTCCCGCAACATGAAGTCTTCCGGCAGTAGGTCTGTCAAGGCCTCCGATCATGTTAAGGAATGTGGATTTACCTGATCCGGAGTTTCCGATGATGGCGAGAAGCTCGCCCTTTTCCACGGTGAGATCCAGACCCTGCAAAGCCATTACTTCAATGTCTTCGGTTTTGTAGATTTTCACAAGGTTGTCCGCCTTGATCATGATTTCCTCATCTGCCATTGTTTACAATCTCCCCGTCTTCAAGCTCAAACACAACATCGCCCGCATTCATGAGCCCCGTATCATGGGTGGTCATAATGATGGTGACATTTTCCTTTTCAACCAGTTCCTTAAAGAGCTTCATTACCGCCTGTGCCGTCTGGGAATCCAATTCGGCCGTAGGTTCGTCCGCAAAGATGACCTTCGGTCTGTGGGCAATGGCCCTGGCAATGGCAACTCTTTGTTGCTCACCTCCGGACATTTCCGCGGGCATATGGTTCATACGCGCTCCCAGCCCCACCATCTTAAGGCATTCTGTAGCTCTTTCCTTTCTGTTTTCGTTGATCCCTGCCAAACGTAATGAGAATTCAACGTTTTCGTAAGCACTCATCATCGGTATCAATGAAACCGACTGGAAAACAAAGCCGATCTGCGTTCTTCTTAAGATCTCACGATCGTATTCACTCATCTTGGTAATGTCGTTCCCATTGATCAGGATCTCTCCGTCCGTGGGATTGTCAAGCGCTCCCAAAAGATTGATCAATGTGGTTTTTCCCGAACCCGATCTGCCCTTAAGGATAGCCAGGCATTTTTCCGGCACATTCAGGCTGATATTCTTTAAAACATGAATCTCTCCGCCGCTGATCGGGAATTTTCTGTTAAGATCCTTTACGGTAATAATATCGTTCATCAGTCTTCTCCAAGCTTCAAAGCATTTGTGATCTTCATCGAAGAAACAATCCTCGACAAAACAACAATCGAAACAATAACCATTACGAAAATCACGGAGAACAGTCTGATCATGTCACTTCCGTAGATTGTAAGTCTTAAAGGCGTAACCTGGCTCTCGCCTGCATATGCAAGCTGGATCATCGGCACGAACATTCTTGATGCCGCAACGCCTATGCCTGCTCCCACCGCAATGGAGAATATGCCTGTAGCGAGCTGTTCGTTAAAGAGCATTTTTACGATCTCGCCCTTTCTCATGCCCATGGCTCTGAAAACACCAAACAGGAGTTCTCTTGATTTGATGGACATGATCCAGTAGATCAGATAGCCCGCAAGACACAGTATCAGGATTACGATGAAACTCATGGTGAGGATCCCGTTTGTTCCCTGGAACAAAGTATCCTGTCTCACGGCTTCTTTCTTGTCAGCAAGATTTTCGTAGCTTGCAAGAGACACCTTGTTGTCTGTAACAAAATCATAGAAGAAATCATCGTCAGCCTTGTCGGAAAGCTTCAGATAAACACGATATGGTGTTTTCCCCCACTCGCTCTGGATAGTGGAAAGATGAGCCACGATCAGGAAATTGGTGACCTCCTCCGCCGATCCGTCATTAAGGAGTTTAACCTCGGTGGGTTTAAATGCCGGCCAATAATCAACGAAGTCCGCAATAACACCGACAACCGTTTTTCCGTCAGTGTTTGTGTAAGTCAGCTTGTCGCCGGTCTTGAAATTCAACATTGTTTCAAAGCTTCTCGAGCAAAGGATCGCATCCGGATCCTGGGAGATCGCATTGAGATAATGATTTATGTGTTTGTCCAAAAGTGTGCTGTCAAAGATCACGGCCTCTCCGAATTCCTTGGTGTCGATAGCCATCAGTGTCGCAATATTCGAAGACCTGTCCTTTTTAAAAGATACACCGGTGTCGACGAAGACTTTGGCCGCTTTGTCTATGCCTGATGCATTTTCGTATTTGCCGAAATCGGGTTCAACGTACTTTAATTCCAATGTAGGGTCCATCTGAACGCTCAGTATGTTACTCTTCCATGCTTCGACGAGAACAATGTCATCCGCGGTCATATAAGTCGCATTATCCTCGGCATTTGAGATTATTGTTCTTGCCACCGTGGAATCAAAGATTCCGAGGGAAACCGTGAGTACAAGGAAAAGCATTACGAATTGCTGCTTTGATCCGGTTCGTATGATCTGAAGGAAGGAAGCATAGCCCGCAGGCTGCCATTTTTTCTTTCCGATAAAAAAGATCAGCTTTACAACAAGCGGCTGTATCCTTAAGAAAAGCATTCCGGATCCGAGTATGAAAAGAACAGAGCTCAAATAGAGCAAGGGATCCAGGCCTTTGCCGCTTAATACATCATTTACAAGATTGTCTGTCTGTCTCGAGAATGTGTAGAAGCCGTAGATGGAGATGCCAAAGATGATAACATCCAGGTAAAGCTTCTGCCAAAGCTTTTTTGAGCTTCTCGCCTTCTTCTGCTTGAGTTTTACTATAGAAAGGCCGCTGGCTTTTAAAGCCGGGATCAGCGTAACAAGGATCGAAGCCACGGATGCGCCGATGGCATAGATCCAAACCTCGACACTGAGCCTGACAGTTAAAAGTCTTGCAAAATTAAATTCCAAAAATGCTTCCGAAGAACCGATCAATTGACACATGAGGATACCGATGGGAAGTCCAATCACGCATGACACTGCATCTACAATAGTAGACTGGAGTAAATACAGCCTTCCGATCTGATGCTTGGAAGCTCCTCGGCTCTTGAGGAGTGAGATCTCGTTTTGCTCAAGGGAAAGCATCTGTCCGGAGATCATGAACAGGAATGCAAGGAGCAACGCCATAACAGGTACCTGAAGGATCACAAGCGTAACATTGATCTTGTTCTCCGTCTGCTTAAATGATTTAAGGACGGAAAGATAACCGGGCGCTGTGATCTTCAAGGAAGACGAAGAAGTGTCCGCGATTGCCTGAGTCTTATTCAGAACATGATCGATCTTTTTTACTTCAATGGATGCAAGGTCGAAAATGTAGAACCAGTTGCATCTTATATAGGATCTTGAGAAATTGTCTCCAAGAAAACATTTTTCAAAAGCCGCATTGGAGATCAAAAGCTCATTGCTGAAAGCGGAATCTTCTTCAACCCAGGAAGAATTTCCGTTTCTCACGGGATCGATAACCCCCACTACTTTGACGCGGATATTGTTTCCCGAAGCGTCTTTTAGATAGGTAAATTTCAGTTCTTCTCCGACCAAAAGATTCATTTCCACAAGACAATCCGTGGTAACAACAGCTTCAATACATCCGTTTTCGTCGGGAGCAGCCGCACCATATCTTCCGGAAAGAAGCTCGGAGCAATTTTCAAAGTCTGAAAGTGTTCCGATCTCAAGCTTTCTTTCGCCCACATCATCTCTTTCCAAAAGAGACTCTGCATTACTGATAACAAGATTGTAATGTGAAACCTTATTTTTAATGTTAACCCCGATGGTATCAACAACAGCATCTCCCCTGGATTCCATCGAAACGTATCCGTTTGTATTACTTCCGTTCTGAGAAGACAGAAAGAAATTCATAATGTCGCAATCAGTGTTTTCCTTCATGTAGCTTTCCAGTTCATCATCAAGCATACGTTTTAAGGACGCATTTTTATACATGGGATAGCTGGTGGCTGTGGCGATCAGAAGAACATTTCCGATCAGGAGGCACAGCACCATCCATTTTTTATGCAATAATTTTTGTAGCATTAACCGAAACATTAACCCACACCGCCTTTATTCGTAATAAATGTTCAAGCCTTCTTCGATACCGTCGGCAGCCCAATAGTAATCACTGCCCTTTCTTCCGTTAACAAATCTGAGCCGTTTGAGTTTACCGTCCTCACGTGAAAGAACCGTGAGATTTCCGTTGTAAGTGGTAACTCCGTCAACGGGAACAAGGACTACGTCCTCAATAACAATATTATTGGTGCTGATGAATCTGGAAGCGCCGAAGCAGAGGTACTCCCATTCCTCGTCAACCTTCACGTAAGCAGTGGATGTGTTGTAGTTTCCGACAAGTCCCGTTCTGGATGCGGAAATGATCCTTCCCGTTCCTTTGACCGTTTCACCGTTAACAACAGCTTCCACAGTAACCGTCTGTCCGTATCTGAAAGCGTTGGATGAGTTGTCCACCGTAAGAAGAAGATTCTCGGTGGATGCAAATGTTCCGATCCTTCCGTTGGAAATGCCACTTCCGTTGTAGATCCTTTCCGTAGATATCAGCATTCCGTCATATGGTGCCGTTACATCTCTTGATGTCATGGCTTCTTCAAGATCTTCCAAAGTGTTTTCCAGTTCGGCGATCTTTTCGTATTCCTTCTGCAGAAGCGCCAGCTTCAATGAGAACCGTGTTTCTGCAACATAGTCCGGATCCACAGCCTCGTAATAGGAAGCTATGATCTCCCCTTTCTTTATCTCCTGGAAGGTAGGGAAATTGAAGCCCTTGAACACCAAAGTACCGTAGGTCCTTGTGGCGGTCAAAGTGGTCTGTGTGCTGTAATTTGAAGAAGCCTTTGCTCTTGTTGTGATCACGAAATCACCTCTTGCAGTCAGGCTGTTTCTGGCGGATGCAGTGGTGTCATCCTTAAGGAAGACCTTGTCTCCGTCCTTAAGTCCGTCAAGGATCTCGTAATCGTTCAAGCCTTCAAAACCCAAAGTAACATAGGTTTTTGTACGATTTCCGTCCGAGATCGCGTAAACGTAATTTCCCGCAGCATCGCTGTAAAGAGCATCTTTCGGAACTGTAAGCGCATTTTCCGTGAAATCACTAACTATGATCACCGGAGCGTAATCCCCGATGTAAAACAAAGACTCATCGGGAACCGTAAATTTCGTATAGACCGGCTCCTCTTCCGGAAAGCTGTTCACCTTTGTGAGATGAACCTTCTTTCCGCCCAGAAGTGTATAAACCTCATTGGCTTTACCAAATGTCTCATCATCAATATAATCGCAGATTATAAACTTCTTTTCGTTATCGGCAACCGCTATGATGTTGGTGTTTCCGGCGATCCATCTGCCTGAGCTCGAAGAAACCGCGATAACATCTCCGCCTTTTTCCGCATAGATCGACGTGCTCTTAAGCTTTTCTCTCGCATTTTCAAGCATCACATTAAGCTTTGCCACCGACTCGTCAAGCACCTGTTTCTGCTGTCTGATCTTCAGGTCGTTCATTTCCTTTTCCTGCCAGGTAATGTTCGGATCCTTATTGGCTTCCTGAAGCTTTTCTATTTCGTAATTGCATGAGCTCTTTATTTCGTTGATCTTATCAAGCACCTCGGAAACCGCAGCCTGAGCAGAAGCACTGTCCATGTCAGCCAAAAGATCTCCGGGATAAACTCTGTCACCTGTTTTTTTGTATATGTTGGAAACTCTGCCCGTAACTCCGAATGCGTACTCTTTGATATCCGCCAGCACCTCTCCGTTGTATACACTTAAGGAGTAAAGGTCCTTACGCACTGTTTCCGTTTCGGAAACACTTTTTCCGACGGGCGTCAAAAGCTCCGGAACATCCTGTGCCTCGGCATTGCCGCAACCTGCAGCAAGTAAAACCCCGCATAATATAATTGTTAAAAGCCGCCTCATTTTCATTTCTGCTCCATGTCTGCCTTATTTCAGTACCAAAAAATCGCCTTCATTGATCCCGGAGATGATCTCCGTGTAATCATTTCCTTCAAGCCCCACTTCCACGTATTGCACCGTTCTTATGTTATTTTCATCTGTGTAGTAAACGTAGTAATCGTCTCCCGCGTGATGCACGGCTTTCTTGGGAACTCTTAAAACATCTTTTCTTTCATCGAGAACAATGTAGTAGTAGGCCTTTGTTCCGATGGAAAGCGTGTAATCCGGTTCTTCGAGTTCAAACACCAGTTCTCCCTCTTCAGGCGAAAATCTGTATACAGTGTCGTAAGGGGTTCCGTTCAGAAGCTCGATGGTGCATTTCATTCCGTCGTGCATATATTCCGCGTACTCTTCCCCGGCACATATGAATGAACACTTGGCACTGTCAAAGATCGTAACCACGTTTTGAGTCTTGATCGAACGGGCGGTGGAACTGAAACTTCTCACAAAAGCAACTGTCCCGTCAATCCCCGCATATATCCTGCCTTCCTCAACCTGACCTCCGTAGTACTCTTTTCTGAGTGTCTCATATTCTATAAGATCTCTGTACTCCTTTATCTGAGGCTCGTACTCTTCTTCGATCTTTTTATTTCTCTCAAGCGCACCCGCCTCATCGATCTCTCCGGAAGCCAGCATCCTCTTACTCTGATCCAATGCAAGATCCTTCTGTTCGATCAGGAAATTCAGCGAAGTCTCATAGATCTCGATCGTACTGAGACATTTTTCGTATTCTTCTCCGGCTTCTTCCATATTGAGTTCTGCCAGAAGATCACCTTTTTTTACCTTGTCGCCCTTTTCAACGTAGACTCCCTTTATCTGATAGCCCTCAAGTTTAAAATTAAGGTTCTCGGAATCCTTCTGAGCGTATTTGAGTGTTACCTTCTTGGTCAACACTACATCCCCTTTTTCAGCTTCCGCAAGCAGATATTCACTCTGCGCAGGCTTTTCTTCCACCACTATCTCATGGTTCTCTTCTTCTTTGCAGCCCCCTGCAAAAAGAACCATTCCCAATGTCAAAGGAAGAATGACGGAAAGCATTGTTTTTCTTTTAATCTTAACCATAAAAAAAACTCCCAATAACGATTTAAACATATCAGCGACTATTATAAAAAATCACCTATGTTTTTTCAACCGATTATTGGGAAAAATATGATCATAGATTGCTATAATATTTAATTTTTGAGCATCGATTGCCAATTATGAAAAAATTAGCTTAAGATAACTTATTCTCTGGACGCCAGCTCTCTCGAAATGTCAGTCCATGTGAGCCCGGTTTCTGCCATCAGCACCATTACATGATACATGAAATCAGCTATCTCGTAACGGAGTTCTTCGTGATCGGGATTCTTGGCGGCTATAACGATCTCAGTTGCCTCTTCGCCGCATTTTTTGAGAATCTTGTCAATACCCTTGTCAAAAAGGTAATTTGTGTAGCTTCCCTCTTTGGGATTCTTCTTTCTGTCCATGATGACTCCGAAGACTTTGTCAAATACCGCAGAGATGTCATCGTTTTCGAAATCGGTTTTGAAGATGTCGGTATAGAAGCATGAGTAGTTTCCTGTATGGCAGGCCGCTCCGATCTGTTTTACCTTTGCGAGAAGAGTATCGGAATCGCAGTCGATGGAAATGCTCTTAACGTATTGGTAATGTCCCGAGGTGTCTCCCTTTATCCAAAGCTCATTCCTGCTTCTTGACCAATAGGTCATCCTTCCGGTTTCCACCGTTCTTTCATATGCCTCTTCGTTCATGTATGCCAGCATCAGTACTTCGTTTGTCTTGTAATCCTGAACCACCACGGGTACAAGTCCCTGATCGTTCTTCTTCATGTCGGCAAACTTCATTGATGTCTCAAGCATATAAACCGGATAGCCCTGTTCCTTAAGGCTCTTCTTAACGCCAAAAACATTCTTTCCCGCATAGAAAGACGTAGCAATGGCTTCAACATTCGGAAGATCCATAAGAGATGTGATGGAATTTCTTTCCAGGGCATCTCTGATGATAACGGGGCAATAATTTCCGTTCAGATACTTCATGATCTTTGGAGTGATCTGAATGTGTTTTGCCATTATTCCGTATATGCCTGTTGCTATGTATTTAAGGCAGGTCTGTCCGATCTCGTGGATGGTCTCCTCTTTGTAATCGCAGCCGAAGTTCACGCAAGCCCAGACATTTTCTTTGCCGATCTTGGTGACAGCCTGAGCAAGCAGTTCCTGATCGGAGATCTTGTCCATATCAATGACCACTTTGCATGCTCCCGAATAATAAGCTTTTTTCACATCCTCGAGACGGTCCACGTAGACCCCAGCCATGAAAGGCAGATCACTTCTGTCGCGTACAAGCCTGAGAGTTGAAATGAATTCATCTCTCTCCTTTTCCGACTTCGAGTAATTGTAAATGTAAAGCATGTCCACACCGGAATCGTCATAATCCGCAACCAGTTCCAGTACGGTTTCTCTTGATTCGTTTTCGGCATCAATGGATGCAATGATCTTTTTGTCCATTATTCAAACTCCTTCGCAACCTCTTTGAGATCAACCTTATGCTCATAGATCGCTTTTCCTAAAATTGCTCCGTAAACACCGGCTTTATCCAGATTTCTCAGATCATCCGCCGATGAAACACCGCCGGAAGCAACGACGTTAAGTCCTGTTTCTTCCGCCAGCTTTTTTGTTTGTTCTATATTGGGTCCGGCCAACATGCCGTCCTTTGAAATGTCAGTATAGATAATGGTCTTAACGCCCATATCCTTCATGAGGAGTGCCAGGTCCACAGCAGAGATCCTGCTGATCTCTTCCCAGCCTGAAACTGCTACTTTACCGTCCTTTGCATCAATGCCAACGACGATCTTTTCGGCGCCGAATTCCAAAATGCTTTCCTTTACGAATTCAGGCCTTCTGACCGCTTCCGTTCCGATGATCACTCTGGAAACGCCCAGATTCAACTTGTTGCTGATATCTTCGGTAGTTCTGATACCGCCGCCGATCTCAACCGGAATCCCCACGTTTTCGATGATCTCCCTTACAGCTTCATCGTTTACGGATCTTCCCTCTCTGGCCCCGTCCAGATCCACCAGATGAATGAACTTGGCGCCTGCGGCCTCAAATTCCTTTGCCACCTTCCAGGGCTTGTCATCGTAAACCGTCTTGTCATCGTAACTGCCTTGTCTCAAACGAACGCACTGTCCGTCTTTAATGTCGATTGCCGGATAAAGTTTCATTTTTTTCCCTCATGCCTTTCAATTAAAGTGTTCCCTTGGTAGATAAAACGCCGTTGATCCTCCCGTTGGGAGAAACCGCGGCACACAAAGCCTTTGCAAAGGCCTTGAAGCAGGCCTCGAGCTTGTGATGATTGTTTTCACCCGCCAGTTCTTTAAGATGAAGATTCATCCCGGCGGAGTAAGAAACGGCATAGAAGAACTCCTTTGCCATCTCGGTATCAAACTCTCCGACTTTCGGTACCGTAAAGTCAACATCGAAGTTAAGATAAGGTCTTCCGCAGAGATCCACCGCACTTAAGATCAATGTTTCATCCATGGGAAGTGTGAAACAGCCGTAACGATTAATGCCTTCCTTGCTGCCCAAGGCTTTCTCAATGGCTTCTCCCAAAGCTATTCCGCAATCCTCGATGGTGTGGTGACTGTCGATGTAAAGATCACCCTTGCATTTTAAATTGAGATCGAAAAATCCGTGTTTCGCAAATGCTGTAAGCATGTGATCAAAGAATCCTATGCCTGTTGAAATGCTGGAGTCTCCGGTCCCGTCAAGATCGATCTCGACTTCGATCTCAGTTTCGTTTGTTACACGTTTCACGCTGCCTTTTCTCATTACTTTACTTCCTTTCCGAAGCGCACAGCGATGGAATTCGCATGTGCGGTGAGTCCCTCCGCTTTCGCAAAGGTAATGATGTCGTTGCTAACGGGCTCCAATGCCTCCCGTGAATACATGATTATACTGCTTTTCTTGATGAAATCATCAACGGAAAGAGGGGAAAAGAATTTTGCCGTTCCGTTGGTGGGCAGGACGTGATTGGGTCCCGCAAAATAATCTCCCAGAGGCTCACTTGAAAATTCTCCAAGGAACATGGCTCCGGCATTTTTAACCTTAGTCATTGTCATGAAAGGATCCTTTGTGAGGATCTCAAGGTGTTCGGATGCTATCTCATTAACCGCTTCAATGGCTTCGTCCATATTATCTGCGATCAGGATGTAACCGTAATTGTCCAAAGATTTTTCTATAATAGGCTTTCTGGTGAGCTGTGCCGTAAAGCGATCAATCTCTGCTTCAACCTTGTCCGCAAGTTCCGCGGAAGTGGTTACAAAAATGGCGCTGGCCAGCTCGTCGTGTTCCGCCTGAGAAAGGAGATCTGCAGCAACGTATGTGGGATTTGCCGTTTCATCCGCAAGTACCATTACTTCGGAAGGTCCTGCAATGGAATCGATGGCTACAAGTCCGTATACCGCCTTCTTGGCAAGGGCTACAAAGATGTTTCCGGGGCCTACGATCTTGTCCACCTTTTTAATGCACTTCGTTCCGTATGCCATGGCTCCGACTGCCTGAGCTCCGCCTACCTTATAAATTTCCGTGACACCTGCCTCACATGCTGCGACAAGAGTACCTTCGTAAACTTTGCCGTCAGCTCCCGGAGGTGTCACCATGCAGATCCTTTTTACTCCCGCTACCTTTGCGGGAATAACGTTCATGAGAACCGATGAAGGATAAGCTGCCTTTCCGCCCGGTACATAAACTCCCACGGAATCAATGGCACTGACCTTCTGGCCGAGGATGATTCCCGTTTCTTCGGAATCAAACCAGCTGTACTGCTTTTGCTTCATGTGATAGGTTTTGATGTTCTCGGCCGCTTTTCTGATCACCGCCAAAACTTCTGCGGGAAGCTTTGAATACGCTTCTTTGATCTCTTCTTCCGTTACTCTGATATTTCCTTCGTTAATGACCGCCTTGTCGAACTTTTCCGTGTACCCGAACAAAGCAGCATCTCCGTTCTTCTTTACATTTTCAAGGATCTCAAGCACCTTGGCTGTCTGCTCTGCGTACTGATTGGGATTTCTCTTTAAGAGACGATCCTGCAGATCCTTTTTGTTTTCTTCTGTAAGTCTGATCTTTCTCATTACAATTCCTTTCTCAACCTGTCAATGATCTCCGTGATCCTTTCATGTTCCATTTTCATGGACACCTGGTTTACCACCATTCTGGCGGAAAGAGGAAGGATTTCTTCAAGCACTTCCAAACCGTTTTCTCTGAGAGTGGTTCCTGTCTCCACAATGTCTACAATGACTTCGGACAAGCCGACGATGGGCGCCAGCTCTATGGAACCGTTGAGTTTAATGATCTCCACCGTTTGATGCTTCTTGTTCTGGAAGTAGTCCTTTGCGATCCTGGGATATTTTGTTGCCACTCTGATGATCTGGCCGGAATTCAAAAGAGGCTTTGCACTTGCAGGTCCGGCCACACACATGCGGCACTTTCCGACTCCCAGATCAAGAACCTCGTATATGTTTCTGTCTTCTTCATAGATCGTGTCTTTACCGACAACACCGATGTCGGCAGCTCCGTATTCCACGTAAGTGGGAACATCGGTTGCTTTTGCGAGGAAAAATCTGAGCTTCAATTCTTCATTTGTAAAGATCAGCTTTCGTGAATCCTTGTCCTTCATCTCTTCGCAGGTGATCCCGATCTTTTCAAGAAAGCCCAGTGTCTGTAATGCAAGTCTGCCCTTGGCCAGGGCGAATGTGATGTATTCCATGCTTTCACCCCTCCTGTATGTTCTTTGTCTGTATTTTACCTGATTCCAGATCAAGGATCCTGATGCTGTCAGCCGAATCAACGTAAAGAATTCCTCCGGCCAAAGCAGCTTTGGCGTACCTCACGTACTCATCGTCGGAAACATTATTGTTCTTCTTTAAAAGAGTTGCGGGAAGTCCGTCTTTTCTGAAATCATTTGCTATTCTTACCGCTGTTTCCTCATACTTCTCATCATAAAGCACAAGAGTAAGATTCTTTAAGATCTTTGGAGTGATCTTCTGTCTGGCCATGGCATTGATCGCGTAATCCGTGTAGATTGCAATTCCGATAGCGGGTGCAGGCTTTCCGAACTGTGAAAGAAGCTTGTCGTATCGTCCACCCGCAGCGATGGGTTCACCTGTTTTATGAGTATATGCCTTAAAAAGCACCCCTGTGTAATAATCGTATTTTGAAAGCATGCCCAGATCAAAAGATACATAATTTTCTTTTCCGTACATGCAAAGCTTTTCGTAGATCTCTTCGATCCTTTCCAGAGCGGAAACGGCTCTGGGATTGACCGTCTTTTTCTTCATTTCTCTTACGAAATCGATGGAACCGAACTGAAGAGGAAGTCCCGTAAACAGTTCCTTGATCGTCTCATCGATCTTTTTACCGGAAAGCAGCTCTTCAACACCGAAAAGATTCTTTGCTTCAATGAGCATCCTGAGTTCATCGGTCTCATCTGCGTCAAAGCCTGCCGCATCGCACAGACCGCGGAAAAAGTCAGCGTTGCCCACTTCGATCTGGAAATCATCCAGTCCCATGCTTTTAATGCAGTCGATCATGAGTGCGATCATCTCGGCATCTGCGGAAGCTCCGCCTTCATTTACGAGCTCTGCTCCGATCTGAGTGATCTCTTTGAGCTTTCCTCTGTAGCCGTCATTGTTCATGAAGGTGTTGCCATGGTAGAACATCCTGATGGGAAGTTCCTCATCTCTGAAGTATTTGGCAACACATCTGGCGATCTGGGGAGTGATGTCAGGTCTTAAAACAAGCGTCTCTCCGTCTCTGTCTATAAATTTGTACATGTCTCTCTGAGACACAGTGCCTCTTTCCGAATTGAAAATGTCGAAGTATTCAAAAGCGGGAGTCATTATCTGAAGGAAGCCGTAATGTCGCATGCACTCCTTTACGGCGCGCTCTGCCCGTTCCTTTGTAATAAATTCCTCGCCATAGATGTCTCTCACACCTTCGGGTGTGTGTAACAATTTTTCTTTCACGGCTTTCTCCTTTCTCACTTGAATTTGATATTCACTTCATTACGTTAAACTGCTAATTTGCTACCAGATTAGCAAACGAAATGATTAGTGATTTTACATTAAGAAAGTTGACTTGTCAAGAGAGATTTTATTATATCTTATTCTCTCTCTTCCAGATCCTGTTGAAGCATGCTGAGATAAGGCACAAAAAGGCCTGCTTTTTCTTTAAAGAACCACCTTTCGTCCAATTCATCAAAACGTATGCTCTTTCTTCCTCCCTGCTCCATACGTTCCCAAAAGCCCTTTATCTCAGAAAAGCGCATATAGTAGTAAATGTTTTTATGAGTGTAATTTATCAAAAAGAAGGCCACTCCGTCCTGATCTTCAAAATCCTGCATAAACTGCATCTGATGCTCATGAATGTTGTTCAGCGCAAAGGTATCCAGCTTGCATTCCTTGGCATCAAAGCACACAGGTATTCCCTGCACGGCTCCGATGTAGTCAACCGTACTTTTCTGATCAAAGTAGGCAAGAGTTATATGCCTGGTTGACTGATCGATCTCAACGGGCGTAATGGGCGTGGGCACTTTTTGGATCAGCGCCAACTTCTTTTCCCTGTATTTATCGTTTGTAAGATTTATAAGTTCCTCAAGATTTGATCCCCTGAGTCCTCGTGAACTCCATGACGGCATTTAGATAATCCTCTTCTTTAAAGATTTTTACTGCTGTGTTCTTAAATTTCTCCGGAGGCGCGCAGGAAATGCACTTTCCAGAAACCTGTCCGACGTTCCCCGTGTCTTTGGGAAACACAAGCATATAAGCATGCAACAGCTGATAGTTTAAATTGAGCTTGGGGACTGCCCCCGTGCTTTCACCGGCTTTTCCCAAAGATGTTCTTAATGCCTTATAGCCGTATTTTGTATCTCCCGCCAAAGGATGACCGAAAGCAGCCAGCTGTGCCCGGATCTGATGAGTTTTACCGGTGATCAGCCTGACAGCCAAAAGACTGTACTCCTTTGAAGTAAGTAAGGGAAAGAGCTCGGCTTCGATTTTTTCATAACCGTTTTTCGGTGTTTCGGAAACCTCTGCCTTGTTGGTCTTTTCGTCTTTATTGATCCAGGATGTGACCTTCCCTCTGAGCTTCACATTTCCAACAGCGATACAAAGGTAGAATTTCTTAAGCTCATGACTTTTAAGCAATCTTGCGGCTTCCTGTAATCCCGCAAGGCTCTTTCCGGCAATAACGAGTCCCGAAGTGTTCCTGTCGATACGGTTGCAGACACCCGGAGTAAAAGCCTCGTTTCTGCCTATCCCTTTTTCCGAAAGATAACTCACTATCCTTTCATTAACGGAAATGTCCTCATCTTTTGCCTTTTGCGAAAGCTCTCCCACAGGCTTGTTAACGAGCAGAAAGTCTTCATCCTCGTAAACGATCTCGGAAGGCTTTAATGAAGGCACGCTGATCCCGGATGTTTTTGTTTCCTCAGCCTTTCCCGCAAATTTGTCAAATGTTTCCTGTGCCAGAAAGAAACTGATCTCATCCCCTTCCGACACCTTTTCGTTTCCTTCGGCTTTTTTGCCGTTCAGCGTAATGTTCTTTTTTCTGAGCATTTTAAAAACGAAAGAAGATGGAGCCTCCTTTAAGATCTTCATAAGAAGCTTATCAAATCTCTGTCCGCTTTCGTTTTTTCCTACTTTAATGTTGATCATTATACTATTGATACCTTTATGAATTCGAGAATGTTTTCCCTGTCTCTCTGCTGTTTTCCGCTGAGTTCCTCATTTGCGGATCTCATCTTAAACCTGTTGGCCAATGTCTTGTCGGAATTTGTGATAAAAACCGTATGGTCCAGTTTTCTTAAATTCATCTCATTTTTAAAATAAGCCTCGATCTTATCGATCTTGTCTTTTTTATCCGAAGTGTATCCGATGATCTGATGTCCCGTGACAAAGATGGCATCCAGATGCATTGAACGCTCGCTTGACGTGAACACCGCATCGTAAAAGATCTTGTCTTCCTCTTGCAACAGTCCGTCCAAAAAGATCTTTTCCTCCTCATTGATCGCTTTATGAGGGTAAACGACGATCATCAAAACCAGGATCTTTGCCGCCGGAAGTACTCCGAGGATAGCCACCACCGTAAAGATGTTGGTCGTTTCCCACTTGTTAAGCGCAAGTCCGATCACAAAGATCGCCGCAGCCGCAGCCAGAACTCCAAAAAACATTAAAGTAAGGGATGTTCTCCTGTACTTTAAATACCCCCATTCTCCTCTTTCCTTTTTCTTAAGCATATATTCTCCTGACCGCCCCTATCCGGAGCGTTTTTTTAGTTGTCGGATCCGGTTATATCTTCTTTGCATACAAAACGCATTTCACCGACCTTAAGATCATCCGGTAAAACAAGCTTTCCGAAAGAAATGCGTTTAAGAAACACCACTTCCGCCCCGACCTCATGGCACATTCTCTTAACCTGGTGAAAACGTCCTTCTGTCAGAACGATCTTTAAAGTGCATTTTTTACCGTCATCAGAAAGCACAGTGAGCTTTGCGGGAAGCGCCTTATACTCATCGCCCACCTGCAGCCCCGCTTCAAAGCGCTCTGCCGCATCCTTGGCCAAAGTGCCTTCACACTCTGCGATGTATTCCTTTTCCACGTGCTTTGTCGGGCTTAAAAGGTTGTGGGACAACTGCCCGTCATTTGAGATGACCAGCAGCCCTTCCGTGTCCTTGTCGAGACGCCCGATGGGAAAAAGTCCGTTTTTGGGACATTTTTCAAAGATCTCTCTGTTCTCTTTTATGAGATCCAAAACCGTTCTATCCCTGGAATCTTCAGTAGCTGAGATCACACCCGCAGGTTTATTCAGCATCACATACACAAGTCCGATCTTTTTGAGGTTCTTTCCGTCAAGAGCCACCTCATCCTCATCCGTGACCTTCAATTCGCCTTTTTTTGAAACAAGGCCGTTCACCGTAACCCTTCCTCCGGATAAGGCTTTTTTGGCTTCCGATCTCGTGAGGCTTGAGTTTTCACTGATAAATTTGTCAAGTCTGTCAGCCATTACATCATTCTCCATCCGGGAAGGTACTTGTTCTTTAACACATTGTTCTTGGCTTTTGCCCATCCCAAAGGATGATCGTCCACGCAGATCAGAACATAGCCGTCTTTCACATCCTGTTTTGCATCTATTGTTTCGCATTTCAAGTACTTGATAACATCATCATCGCCGTATTTCACAGAGTAAACATTATCAAATTCCGAAGCCTTCAACGCACAGGCAAGAGCCTGAGAGGGTTCAAAACGATTCTTTGCGATCTCTCCCAAAAGAAGCCCTGTTCTCATGATCCTTAAACCTCTGAGTTCAGGTATCCCTTCGGGGATCAGATAGATCCTGTTTTCTCTGATCTCTATCCTGTCTGTGGGAAGATCCAATTTTACATGCTTTAAAAACTCCGCCGCTTCTTCGGGCATCTTTCCGGAATGTGCTCTTTCAAATCCTCCCGTATAGCTTTCGCTCTGATCTTCGTCTCTTCTTAAAAGGCATGAGAAATGTCCTTCGCCTTCCAAAAGATGTGGCCAGAGTCTAACCGCATTTTTGATCTCTTCCTTATCGGAATTCACAAGCTCCGGTCTTCCCCAGGCAAATTTCTCATAAATCCTTTCGGGACGCACAACATGCATGTCAGGCCATTTGTTCAGGATGTACTCTATGGAGCCTTCGTCCTCTGCGGGATCGAATGTACATGTCGAGTAGACCATCATACCTCCGGGTGCGAGCATGGGAACAACAGCATCAATGATCTCTGTCTGAAGCTTGTGATAATACTCCGTTCCGTACTGCTCCCAGTTCTTCATGATCGCCGGGCTCTTACGGAACATTCCTTCTCCGCTGCAGGGCGCATCGATAAGTATCTTGTCAAAGTAGCCTCTGAAACGATCCGTCAGTTTTCCGGGCGCTTCCGAAAGCACCACTGCATTTTTTGTACCGAAAAGTTCCAGGTTTTTAAGCAGAGCCTTGGCTCTGGAATTACTGATGTCATTTGAAAAAAGAACGCCCTCACCCTGAAGCTTTGCAGCAAGCTCCGTGCTCTTTCCGCCGGGCGCTGCGCAGATGTCCAGCACCCTGTCTCCCGGCTTAACGGGCAACATGTTTGCGGGTGTCATGGCTGAAGGCTCCTGAATGTAGAAAAGGCCTGCAAAATAGTACGGATCCTTTGCAGGCTGATCCGACAGGTTGTAGTAGTAACCGTTGTCGATCCAGGGAACCTGTCTCACCTCAAAAGGTGCCATCTTTTCCCAGCTTTCTTTGTCGATCTTAAGGCTGTTAAAACGAACGCCTCCGAAGCGGGGCTCATTGAATCCCGCAATGAAGGCGTCAAATTCATCGCCCAAAATCTCTTTCATTTTGTTCTCAAATTTTTCAGGCAGTTTGTTCATATATTAATTTCTTTTCTTTCAGATTTCTATTTAAGGCTTTGAGCTCTATAGCCCTCGGCTATTGTATCCAGCTCATGATTAAACTTGTTGAGCGCGGAAAGATCGTCCGTTGAGTAGATCTTGAAAAACTCATCCTGTATCTGAACAACCTCTTTTTTGTTGGCAACCTTGTAAAGGTTCTGGATGTTGTTCAAAATGTCAGCCACCATCTCAGCCTTTACGTTAAAGGAAACCTGAGAATCCAGAATGTCTTCACGAATTGAGGACATTTCCTGATCCAGTGTGACAATAGCATCCGCAGCTTTGTGAAGTCTCTCCGCAATGCTCTCGGGAAGATTTTCCTTATACTTGTATTGCAATGAGTGCTCCACCGTAGCCCAGAAGTTCATGGCCAGGGTTCTGATCTGGATCTCCACGGGGATCTCTCTGGGACCTTTTTCCGTTTCAACCATGTAATAAACTATCATATGATAGCTTCTGTAACCGGAATCCTTGGTGTTTTTGATGTAATCCTTTTCGTTAATGACCCTCATGTCCGATCTCAAACGGATCAAACGGACAACCTCGTAAATGTCGTCGACGAACTGACATGTGATCCTTATACCTGCGATATCCCCCAGCTTATCCTCGAATTTCTCATAGGGTATGCCCTTCTTCTGGCATTTTTCCAGGATCGAGTATATAGTCTTAACACGCCCGTCAACTCTTTCGATGGGAGAATACTGGCCGTTCTGACGCTTTGCGCGGATCATATGCTCGAATTTTACGACGAGTTCGTCCACAGCCAGTGAGTACGGTTCAAGGATCTCTCTCCAAAGTTGTATTTCCATTATACCATCTCCTCAAAATTTATTTCATTATCGGTCAGAAATTTCTCTGCCTTTAAGTCCCATTTTTTTTCAAGCTCTTTGTCCAAAGAAAAAGTGCTTCTGTAAATCCCCGTAACAATGGTGGCAACGCCGCCTTTGTAAGTAAAACCCATGCTCAGTGAGAAGCTTCCCTTTTCTTCGTCGCCGGCCGTTTCTTTCTTCATTTTCTCATTTGCCAGGAAAGAAAGCTGGATGTAAAGCGGCGTGTGTTTTCCCCGGATCAGCCCCAAAATGTTGTCCTTCACGTCTTTCCAGCAGGCATATCTTTCCGTGACCATTTCTTCTCTCTCTTCGGAGTTAAAATAGTCAGCGTGTATTTCTCCGGAATAGACAAAATCCATGAATGTCCTGACTGTTCCCTCTCTCAAAAGAAAATCATCAAAGGCATCGCTTTTAAGAAGCTTTCCCATGAACTTGTTCATTTCCGTGATCTTTAGTTGTTTCAAATCTTGTCCCCCATAAATCTCAAAACCGTGAGCACTATCCCGTAGCAAACAGGAAATGCAATATAAGTTAAAAGCCTTATGACACCTGTTTTCCTGCCCTCTTCACCGTTGTAGAGCCAGATGGGCACACACCCGAGTATCGGAGCGAGCATGAGGATACCTCCTCCGTTTCCGAGGCTCAAAAACTGAAGCAGGCAGATGCAGATGGCAGTAAATGTGTTATTCCCATAGAAGTAGTAAATCGCAACCATCATAAGGATCATCATCGATCCGTGAGCAGTGTTAAGGAACACAGCCAACGCACAGCATAACAATGCAAAAAGGATGTTAAAAAGTACAAACGGGACACTTCCCGGTGAGTACTTCCTTTTGATCACTCTGTCCATTACACAGACCACAACGGCTCCGAGGATCATGGAAAAATAGAGGTTTAAACTCAATGTATAGGCAGGATTTTTTAGTATCCCTTCAGAAAAGTCAAAGACCTTTCCGCCGTAAGCCGCCAGATCCAGAATGATTTCGGTGACGACAGCCGCCACGCCCAGTCTTGTAAAAAGCTGGCG
>JAILNG010000129.1 GCA_024691875.1 Lachnospiraceae bacterium
TGCTACGACCCAGTCCATGATCTTAACGGCCTTTTCGTAGTAGCTGTCGTCTTCTGTCGCTTCTCCGAGGAGGCAGGCTGCGATGGCTGCAGGGCAGTTGATGCAGGCATTCTTGGTGGTGTTTTCGATCCTCCAGAAGAGGCCTCCGCCGAGGTCCTCGCTCCACGCTCTGTCCCAAACGAGATTGAAGTGTTCTACCGCAGAATCAAGGAATGCCTTGTTTCCTGTGTCCTTGTATGCTCTCGTGAAGCCGATGGTGATCCACATGATGTCGTCATTGAACTCGTTCCATGCGAAGTTCTCACCGTGCTTTTTCCTGAAGCCGTCAAAGATCTCATTGATCATTTTGTAGTATCTCTCGTCGCCCGTGTGCTCATAGGCATCGATGACGATCTCATAGATCTCTGCCTGATCCCAGAAATTCAGATCCTTAAAGATCCCGTAATCTTCTATCTTGCTTTTAAAATAGTATTCTTTTATAAAACTCGAAAAGCTTTCGTATGCCGCTTCTTCAACGGTATATTCCTTTTTCACTTTTTCTGCCTCGCTTTCGCTGTCTTTTTTGTTGCCTGATGGGGTGCTGCTTTCAGCAGGAGTCGGTGTGGACGTGACCACCGGTTTTTCCGGTTGTTCCGGTTTCTCCGTACCCACTGCGGTACAGCCTGCATTGAACAACATTGAAAACGCCAGAAGCACAGGCAGGTATCTAAAACCTTTTCTCATAAGCATCTCCTAAATGGTCATATCTTTGATATATCATTTATGGCTATATGATATATCCTTTTAAATGATATGTCAATATATTTTGCACATATCATTGTATATTTTTTATAAGATATGTACAGAGCAGGAAACCATTTTTGTTAAAATTGCCCAAATGAGCGTCTTTAGAAGAATCCTTCCTCCATGAGTTTATCCAGAAGTTCTGCAAACAATGTATTTGCCCATGCAAACCAGGGTCTTGTGAACTTTGCCGGATCGTTCGGATCGAATGCTTCATGCATAAAGTTCGTGCCCGCCGTGGTCTTTGAGATCATGTCGAGGCAATCCAGGATCTCGTTCCTATCATTGCTTGTAAGTGCCTGCATGACAAGTCCGATGTGCCAGATGTAGCCGTCGGGAGTGTGAGGACTTCCCACGCCTCTTGCAACGCTTCCGACCTTGTAATAGGGATTGTCGGTCGAAAGCACGAAACGTCTGGTGTTCTTGTACATTTCATCTTCCTTGTCGCAATAGCCGATGTAGGGAAGAGAAAGAAGGCTGGGTGAATTTGCGTCATCCATCAGCACGTGGTTTCCGTAGCCGTCCGTCTCGTAGGCATACATCCTGCCGTACTTAGGATGCTCGACCACGCCGTAGAGCTTTATGCCTTCTTCGATATCCTCTGCCAGAAGCTCGCAGTTCTCTGCCGTCCTGTTGTCTTCGTATCCTTCCCTCAAAAGGAAGGCCATGTAGCGGAGAGCCTTTACCGCCATCATGTTCGAAGGGATGAGATAGCCGAACAGGCATCTGTCGTCGGAAGGTCTGAATCCCGACCATGTCATGCCGGTGTAGTTGACCGGTCTTCCCTTTCCCTTGTTGGGTAGAGTATCCGACTCGGGACAGTTGTATCTTCTGAAGAAGTACTGTGATCCTCCGTGTCTCTGTTCATCCTTGAAGACCGTAAGGACAGTCACCATCATCTCGTGAAACTTTTTGGTAAAGATTCTTCTGCTTCCCGTCTCTTCAAAGTACCTGTAAGCAAGATAAGCGGGTGCGCAAAGGGAATCGACTTCGTACTTTCTCTCGAAGACATTACCGTTCTGTGTGGTTTCGTCCTTGTGTCCTTCAAATGTACAGCCTTCGTTAAAAGCGTTGGCATAAGGATCTATGCAGATAAATTCCGACTGCTTCTCAATTACGCTCTCAAGTATCTCCGCAAGTTCCCTGTCCTCTTTCGCAAATTTAACGTAAGGACGGACCTGTGCCGCAGAGTCGCGGAGCCACATTGCGGGGATGTCGCCCGTGATGACGAAATACGAGCCGTCATCCAGACGCTTCACGGTGGTCTCTATCGTGTTTAAGAAGCACTGCTTCACCATGCCCGAAAGCTTCGGAAACTTCTCCTTATAGTATTCTTCAAGCCTTTCAGCTCTTTTAACCAGTGAATCGGGGATCATTTTGTTTTCTCCTTTTTTATTTTTCTATTCTGAGTGTCTTTATCTCAAAAGGTGCGAAATGAAGCGTAATCTCACCGTTGTCCGCAAAGACCTCTTCCTCCTTGTTCTCAAGAAGATCGCAAAGCCAGATCTTCCTGCCCCTGATCATTTCACCCTCAATCTTTGTCGTACAGGTCGTTCTGTACGCTTCATAAAGTCTGACGACAAGATCTCCGCTCCTGTCATCCGCAGTCTTTGCCGCTTCGACGGTAACTGCCTTTTCGGAGATGCGAAGCTCCTGCTTTTCTTCACAGCTTCCCTTCTTAAATACGGGTGCAATGTTAAAGCGATAGCCTTCTTCGACCACATCGCTCTCTTCGAAGCTTCCCGACCATCCCATAAAGCCGTAGGAGAAGGAATGCTTCCTGTTGTCAGCTCTCATTTCGGGTGATGCGGCGGCAGTAAGGAGCGTGAGTTCAAGCGTGGAATCCTTCATTCCGATGCCGTACTTGCAGTCGTTGAGGACCGCGGCTCCGTGCGAACCGTCGCAAAGCGCGCTGTATCTGTGGTTGCAGACTTCAAATTTATCCTTGTCACCGAGTCTCGAACGGTGTGTGGGTCTCTTCACAAAGCCGAACTGGATCTCGTTAATGCCCTCTGTAGCAAGCACGTTCACAGGGAACGAAGCCTTCAGGATCCTGTGGAGTTCCTTCCAGTCGATGTCCGTGTCGATCCTTACGACCTTGTCTCCTTCCGTAAGTGACAGCGTCTGCCTGAACTCGGAAACTCCGATCTTTCCGCTTACGGAAAGCTTCACTGTGAGTCCCTCGCTTCTTTCGATCGCAACAACCACGTCTCTTGCTCCGTCGCATTCCTGAACTTCGTAATTCGAATCGATGTCCCATGCGTCAAAGAGTCTGGGTGTGCTCTTAAAGAGCCTGAGCCTGTTCATGGGCGCCTTTGCGTACTCCATGCCGTTTTCCTTTAATACATAGGAAACGATCTCGCCGTTCTTGTTCACAAGGACGCTCACCTTATCATTTTCCAGCCTGAAGCCGTCATTGCCTGCATATACACGCGCGACAGCCTCTGCTTTTAATGCTTTCGCTGAAGGGATGAGTGTTACGTTTCCGAATGCAGGTACGGTCACGCTTGCTTCAAGTCTGCCGTCTTTTTCAAAGCACGTAACGCCCTTTCCTTCTGCCGTTTCAGCTCCGTTTTTGAAGTTTTCGGGCAGTGTGAAGGTAACTTTTCTGTCTCTCGAAAGTGAGTTGAAGACCGTGATCCCTTCGGAATCTTTCACAAATCTGCCCGCAAGATCTTCGATCCTCTCTTCGATCCTTTGAAGGAGCTTTGCAAATTCGGCTTCGACATACTCGTAAGCTTCTTTTACGGAAGATCCGGGAAGAATGTCATGGAACTGGAATGTCAGAAGTTCCTTCCACATTTCCTCGATCTCGTCATCAAGTTCATTTTTCATGATGCCTTCGGAGATTGCTCTTGAATAGAGCATTTCAAGCTCTCTCAGCTTTTTCTCCGTCGTGCGGTTAAACTTCTTCACAGCCGCCTGAGAAGTGTAGGTCCCTCTGTGCGCGGTGAAGTAAAGCTCTCCGTCCCATGTTTCCTTAGGACCTCCGAGCTTGTCCATTTCTTCAAAGAATTCGACGGGAGACGCCATCTCGACTTTGACGCTGCCTTCAAGATCCTTCTGCCTGAGAGCATATTCTATGTGGTCACGTGCAGGACCGCCGCCTCCGTCTCCGTAGCCGAAGGGGATAAGGAAGCCTTCGAGGTTTCTCGCCTGTCTGCGTTCTTTCCATGTCCTGTTGAGGGATTCCGGATGAGTCTCGTAGCCATAGCTTGTGGGAAGGAAAGTTGTGATCTCGCTTCCGTCCATACCGCGCCACTTGAAATAATGATAAGGGAATTCCTCTCCTTCGTTGTACGTCCAGAAGATCTTCTGTGTAACGAGGTACTTTACGCCTGTTTTCTTAAGGATCTGAGGAAGCACAGCACTGTATCCGAAGGTGTCGGGAAGCCAGAGTGTCTCGCTGTCTGTTCCGAGTACTTCTTTATAATATTTCTTTCCGTAAAGCACCTGACGTACAAGTGCCTCACCGCCGCTCATGTTCGTGTCGGGCTCGACCCACATGGCGCCGTCCGCTATCCACTGCCCCGTCTTTATCTTTTCTTTGATCCTCTCAAAAAGCTCGGGATAGCATTTTCTGCACATTTCGTACTCTGCGGGCTGACTCTGGATGAACTTGTACTCGGGGTACTCGTCCAAAAGCCTGAGCTGTGCCGCAAAGGTGCGGGAAGTCTTCCTTCTTGTCTCTTCGATGGGCCAGAGCCATACAAGATCGAGATGAGCATGACCCATGGCAAAGAACCTGGGCACAGTGTCTCCGTTTTTCCTTGAGAGTACTTCCTTAAGTGCCTCTCGCGCCTGTCTGTAGCTTGCGATACGCTCTTCCCTGCCCTGTTCAAAGTCAACGATGAGCGTAAAGTTTTCAAGTGCCTCCGCGATCTTCGCAGCGCGAAGGGATGTATTGTCAACGACCTTAAGAAGGCTTCTCAAGGTCATGACATCCATGTAAAGCTGATAGCAGTCTTCGTTCCAGATGCCGTAGGTGCACTTTCCGAGTGTGCATCTGTCCTCGCGTTCCTTGATCTCGTAAAGTCCGGGAAGGACCGGTCCGGTGCAGCAGCCGCCGAGTTCCGATTCCGGGAAATCATGTCCCGCGTAGGTCTCCATAAGGATGTCAAATCTTTCTCCGGCTGCGGCGTTCTCCGTGAGCGCATTGTCGGAATAGAACTGATGCTTTGTGCTCAGCCAGCTTGCTCTGTAGGTTCCGAAGGATCTTCCGTTTACAAAAAGTGTGGATTCTCCGCCGGGTTCAAGATTCAGAACGATCCTCTTTCCCGCTGCCTCTTTAGGCATTTCGACGGATGTTTTGAACCAGGCATATTCCCTGTTTCTTCCCCATCTGAGTCCGGGCTTTGCGGGATTTACGGCCAAACGGGCCGCGTCTTTGGGCTCGATCTGGTCCATTGTTCTGAAGTAGGTCCATTCAAGCTCTCCGAGAGGCTCGTAGAAGTCCTTGGTCAAAGTGTGGATCCAATGGTTCAGTCTGCCTTCCCATTCGGAATGTAGCATTTTCATTGCAGTACCCCCTGTTTTCAGGTATATTTTGTATAATTCTGCCATAGATAAACCTGCGCCGGTTTCTATGTTTCATTTATGTATTCTTTGTTTATAATATATTACACGTTATATAATAATATGTCAATTAAAACATTTGGTATATCATTTAAAAAGGTTACTGTTCACAGATATGCAAGGTGCTAAAACTCTGAAAGTTCACTTTCAAAGAGTTTCAGCACCTTGCATATTCTGCGTAGCAGTAACCGCCCCGCTTGATGAGCAT
>JAILNG010000174.1 GCA_024691875.1 Lachnospiraceae bacterium
TCCTACATCAATGTTGCCTATGGCAGTGATGGAAAGATCTATGCCACAAGCCTTGAAAGAGAAGAGGGCGAGATCAAAAAACTCAACTCTGTCGGTACAAACACCTATCGTAAGTACAAAACAGTCGGAAACAGCTTCCAGAACCCCATTAAAAAATGGTGGAACAAGGCCATGAAGTCTGTCGTTGCAGGTCAGTCTTTTAAATTCGGTGAGTACTTTGACGACGATTTCAACTACATTGAGCCTATTTTTACTGACATCTGCGTTGACAACAACGGGATCGTCACAGTCATAGAACAACTGAACGGCAAGGTTTATCAATATGACCAGGACGGAAGAATGCTTGTTGCATTTGGCGGACTCGGCGAGAAAAAAGGGACTTTTTCAAGAAGCAGTTCGATCGAAGTTGACAGCAAGGGCAGGATCTATGTCCTCGATCAGATAAACAACAACATACAGATCTTTGAACCCACGGAATTTATCCAAAACATCCATGATGCAACATCTACTTACAATAACGGTGACTATCAGGAATCCTATGAGCTTTGGAAAAAAGTTCTGGCTACAGACGAAAACTATGACCTGGCACACATCGGTATAGCGAGAGCTCTTTACAAACAGGGAAAGTATAAGGAAGCTATGAAAGAAGCCAAGATCGTAGGAGACAGAGATACCTACACAATGGCTTTCGATGAATACAAGTATGAAGTGCTCCGTGCACATTTCCTTCCCATAGTACTCTTGGCACTGGCCATAGTGATCGCAGTCATTTTCCTTATCAAAATGTTTGCGAAAAAGGCAAATAAAGGTTATTGGAAGTTTTTAACAGAAAAGAACAAGAAGATGTCCGTAGGATCAGGCATCATGTATGCTTTCAATGTGATACTTCACCCCGTTGATGCTTACGCGGGAATTAAATACAACAGAGACAGGATCAATCCCCTGGTGCCTGTTATAATCCTTGGACTTGCCTATGTTGTCAGAGTGGCGTACCTCTATGTGGTTCATTTTCCTCTGGCATCCATTGAAACAAAGAACATCAATCTCTGGCTTGAGCTTGTCAAACTCTGGATCGTTCCGGTGTCCTGGATACCGGCGTCCTTTATGGCAACCAGTATTTCGGGCGGCGAAAGCAAGATGAAGGAGATCGCATTTGCCTCTGTTTCATCACTTACACCTTACATCGTGATCATGACTCCTCTCATGTTCCTCTCGAACATTATGTCGAAGAGCCAGCAATCCTGGTACGGTGTGTTTGAAGTTCTTGCATATGTCGGAATGTTCCTTCTTTTGTTTGCTGCAATGATGACCCTGAACAATTACTCTTTCGGAAAGACCGTGGGTATGATGTTCATGTCGGCATTCCTTATGGCTGTAATGTGGCTGGTAATTCTTTTATGTTATGTATTGACCGGCAGAATGATACAATTTGTTATTTCACTCATTGAAGAGTTCAGACTGAATTTCCTGTAATGACCGGTATTGAAAGGAGAAAAGCTTTATGTCAAAGCGATTTTTTAAGAATATGGGAGAGAGCATAAGCGCTTTCTTCAAAGGCCTGCCGGGAAAAACAGCCAGATGGTGGCAATTTGAAAAGATACAGCTGGGAAGAAAGATTAAAAACTTTCCGGGTGAGTTTAAGACATGGGCTAAGAGCAAGATCGGAACAGCGATAGTCTTTGCTCTTGTGATCATAATGGTCATTGTCGGATCGTTAAGCATTAAGAAGGCTAAAGAGAATGCCATTACTTACACGGATGATTATGAAGCTCCGGAAAAGACCGCAGATCTTCTTTCGGAAGGTGAGTACCAAAGCGTTGCTAAAAATGACAGGTTTGAGCTGTTCTTCTGCCCCGAAAAAGGGACTGTGAGTGTTCTGAACCGTGAAAGTGGTAAGCTTTGGGAGTCGGTCCCGAACAAAGAAGTTTGTGAAGCCAACGGGATGACAATGAAGAAGGTGGCGGAAAAGAGAACACAGTCGGCCCTTGTCATTTCCTATTGCGATCTGAAAAAGAAAAATGCTGAGCAGGTGACTTTATACAGCGCAGTGGATTGCGGATTTCTTGAGTACAGCCCGATAGATAACGGTGTTTCGGTCACCTACGGGTTCCTTAAGCCGGGCATATATGTTACCGTTGAGTACACTCTGCAGGACGATGGCCTTGTGACGAGGATACCTTGGGAAAGCATCAGAGAGGATTGGAAGTACGCATTAAAGAATCTTGAGATCCTTCCCTATTTCGGAGCATGCGGAAACACTGAAGGCGGTTACATGTTCTATCCTGACGGAAGCGGTGCGGTCACCGCATTTGACAAGGTGGGAGAGAGAAGCACAAATGTTAAGGCTGCGGTATATTACACCTACACCAACAGGAAGGTTACTTTCGAGAATCTTTACGAAGACAACATGATGCGCTATACCGCTGCGCTCCCTGTATACGGGCTCAAGGACGGTAACGATGCGCTGTTCGCTTATGCGATCGAGGGCGAAGAATACGCGGGAGTAAAAGTATCCCCGTATGGATGCCTGAACCTTAGTCTCAATCGTATCGGATTTGATTTCGCCGTAAGAAATGTATTTGACGCGAGTCTTTACAATATGACATCCGGAGAGAACACGAAGGCTACCGGAGGTTCCATACAAAGAGTTGACAAGGAAAAGATCCGTAAGGACAAGGTTGTGATCTACACATTTTTTAGCGGTGATGATGCGGATTATTCAGGAATGGCAAAGATTTACAGAAGCTATCTTGAGAAAAACGGACTCATCGCGGACAGGATCGATGATGACAATTATTCACTTGCCTTAAAGATGCTTATGGGGACCACAAAGAGCGGTGTGATCTTCGATGAATACATTGCAATGACAACCTTCGGTCAGGTAAGGGACATCCTTGAGGAACTTGCTGAGCTTGGCATTACAAATGAGAAACTGGTCCTTTCAGACTGGGTTAAAAACAGCGGTGATTACAACTATTGGGGACCGGAGTTCAGACTCGGCGGAAAGAGCGGATTGAACAGCCTCAGTAAATACGCTGCAGAAAGACCGGGCTTGGATGTTTTTCTTGAAACTTCCTTTGCACAGTGTAATTCGTCCACAAAGGGTATAAATGAGGATGAAGACGTTGTTTATGACGGATTGGGCATAGAGATCGCCGAGCTTTACATGGATGGCTCCATCAGTTACCTTACCAATCCGCTTACGATATTCAAGAGAAACGGAAAATTCCTGAATAAGCTTAAGAAGTACGACGGTGTGGGCATTGCTTACGAAGATCTCGGAAGAATTGCTTACTACGATTACAATGATTTGCATCCTTTTACCAAGGATGAGACCGTTCAGGAGTTCAGAAAGGTATTTGCGGAGACGGAAGATGCCGGAAAGGGCATATCTGTCAACGGAGCCAACCAGTATTCCTATTCCTTTGCGGATTACATTTACAATCTGACTGAGGAGAATTACGGACTTTCTATAACGGATTATTCCGTACCATTTGTACAGATGGTGATTTCCGGCTATATTCCCTATTCCACATCGGGAGCCGGAAACCTGTCTTACGATCTTGAAACTCAGAAATTAAAGTGGATCGAGTACGGTTCGCTTCCTTACTTCTATGTGACCTATGAGTCGGCGCTGAATCTTCGCGAGACTCCGAACGACACACTTTTCAGTTCCACATGGTCCGACTGGAAGCCGATCATCGCAGACACTTACAATGAGTTTAAGGAAAATTTCTCATGCATATACGGAAAACAGATGACCGAGCACAGGATACTGAGTGACAAGGTGTCAAGGATCACTTACGAGAACGGTGTCAGCATATATGTAAACTATGATGAGAATGAAACTATGGCGGATGGGATTAAGATCCCCGGAAAAGGTTACGTGGTTACCGGAGGCATCAAATGATGAAAAAAACTAAAAAATTTAAAATGACGCTGGAAAGACGGAATCAGCTTAAAGGCCTGGTGTTTGTACTTCCTTTTATCATCGGAGTGCTGGCGTTCTTCCTTTATCCCATCCTGTTCTCTTTGAGGATCAGTATTGCTTCACAGATAAAGGTTGTCGGAATGAAGCTTTCGGGCTGGTCGTTTGAACAGTACAAACGTGCTTTCATCGTCGACACGAGCTTTCTTCCCGAGTTTAAGGATACAGTGATCTTTACACTTACAAGGTTTCCGCTGACGATAATCCTCTCATTGATCATTGCGATCCTCTTAAATAAAGACATTAAGGGAAGAGGACTTTTCAGAGTCATCTTCTTCATCCCTTTCCTTCTCGGAAGCGGAGAAGTAATGCAGCAGATCGTCAATCAGGGCGTTGCTAAAGCGGTGCTGAATGTTCAGGACGGAAGGATCATTCCGTACAATGTCCTTATGTATTTCGGAAATTCGGTCATGAACACTGTTCAGAGTGTGTTCGGATCGCTGGTCACCATCCTGTGGGGAAGTGGAGTTCAGATACTTCTTTTCCTTGCCGGACTTCAGAGCATTTCGCCTTCACTCTATGAAGCTGCAAAGATCGACGGAGCAACGGAATGGGAGATCTTCTGGAAGGTAACGATTCCCATGATATCGCCCATGATGCTCCTGAACATCGTTTACACTCTTGTGGATTCGTTTACGAGTGTGGATAACAAGCTTCTGGAGTATATAAGAGGGTACGGATTCTCAAACATGGAATTTTCCTATGCCGCGGCTATGAGCTGGATCTATTTCCTGTTTATTGCTCTTGTGGTAGCTGTGGTATTCGGAATAATGAAAAAGTATATGCATACAAATGAGATCGAGGAGGTAAGAAAGCGTGAGCACAAGCACAGAGTCTTTACAATCGAAAAAGCACGCAGAAGGACTTTTGAATAATCTTGCCTTAAGATGGCACCTTTTTAAAAGAAAGTATTCCACTTACTCGGGTATCAAGCAGTTGCTGATAAGGATCGTGATGTATCTGCTGATCATCGGTCTGGCATTTGTATTCATTTATCCTTTTCTGTACATGATCGTGAATTCCGTCATGTCGAATGCTGATCTTAACAGCAGATCCGTCAACTGGTTACCTACGGAGTTTAAATTTGAAAACTACTCTCTGGCACTGGATCTGTTAAACGGAAAGAAGTTCGCAATTAATTCCACGAAGGTCACGGTTATTGCCACTATCGGACATGTAATAGCGTGTTCTTTTATAGGCTATGGTTTTGCAAGATACAATTTCCCGGGAAAAAAGATACTTTTCGCACTTGTTATCCTTGCATTCATCGTGCCTACACAGACTTTGATAATTCCGTCATACCTTACCTACTCAAACATCTCCTTCAATGGACAGAATTGCCTTGACACCTACATTCCTTTGATCGTTCCGACCTTCTTCGGATTCGGACTGAGAGGTGCTCTCTACATCTTCCTTTTCAGACAGTTTTACCTGACTGTTCCGAAAAGTCTGGAAGAGGCAGCAAGGATCGACGGATGCGGTTTCATGAAGACCTACTGGAAGATCGTTTTCCCTCTTGCAAAGGCCACTCTGGTCGTAGCAGTCGTTCTTTCAATAGTTTGGCATTGGAACGATTCATATGAGCCGAGTATTTACATAAACTCTACCGCAAAATCATTCCTGCCCCCGAGGCTTAAGGAGATCATCGCCGTAGCCAATGCTCTTCCCGATGCACAGGAGGAACGAATGAGGCAGCTCGGTCTTGAAGGCGGTGAGGATACTTTGAACGATGCTGTTGTTATGGCGGGAGCCACTGTCATCAGTGCTCCGATACTTCTCTTCTTTGCATTTGCTCAAAGTCAGTTCATGCAGGGAATCGAGAGAAGCGGTATCACCGGAGAATAGCCGATGTGAACAACCTGATAGTAGCGCGAGTGCGTTATTATATATAATTCATTAATTATGAATGGAGGAAAAAGAATTATGAAGAAAATCAACAAAGTTCTTGCATTCGCTCTTGCAGCATCTCTCGTTGTAGGTCTTGCTGCTTGCGGCGACAAGAAGCCTGCTGAAGAAAAGCAGACTGCACAGAACACACCTGCTGCTTCCGGAACAAAGACGGAAACAAAGGCAACTTCCACACCCACACCCACACTTGCTCCCCTTAAGATCAGTGTATTGCTTCCTTCCGATGATGAGCATACGGAAGAGAACAAGTTCTACGATCAGATGGTAGCTGAGATCAACAAGTACACCAACATGGATATCACATGGAAGTGGGCTGATACAACAACCTACTATACAGATGAAAACCTTGGCTTAAAGCTTACAACCGGTGACGTTGAAGACGTTCTGGTAGTTGGTAACAACGCTACATTCTATCAGGCTGCGGAAGAAGGTCTCTTCTGGGATCTTGCTCCCTACCTTGATGATTACGACAACCTTGCAACAATCCCCGAAGCATATCGTGCAGCTGCTTCCAAGAACGGAAAGCTCTACGGACTTCCTCGCGGACGTGAGATCGGACGTAACGGTATGGGATATCGTCTTGACTGGCTGGAGAACCTCGGACTTGACGAGCCCACTAACTGGGAAGCTTATCATGAGATGCTCTATCAGTTCACATACGGCGATCCCGACGGAAACGGACTTGATGATACAGTAGGTCTCGGACTTGACTCCTGGGGCGGTGTATTTGACATTATGTTCCCTTGGTTCGGAGTTCCCAACATCTGGGGCGTCGATGCAAAGGGTGATCTGATCAACAGATACATGACCGAAGAATACAAGGATGCACTTAAGAAGATCAGACAGCTCTATGAAGAAGGCCTTATCAACAACGGTTCAAACGGTATCGCTGATTTCAGAGATCTTGGCGCAGGTCAGGCACAGAAGTCTCTTCTCAGAACACAGCTCGCAGGTTCAGGCGTACAGGTTGTGGATGATCAGAGAAAGGTTCAGGAATACTTCCAGAACGAAGGACTTACAACAGAAGATGAGATCATGTACACAGTCCGCGGTTATGTAGATTGTGGTTTCGGACCTCGTGTTCAGCCTTTCATCGGTATCTCTAACATGATCGCCGTTTCCAAGGTAAACATTAAGACAGAAGCTCAGCTTCGTCAGGTTCTTCAGTTCCTTAACGACATCAACGATGGTGAGATGCTTCTCCTCATCGACAGCGGCCTCCGCGGTGTTACATGGGATCTCAACGAAGAAGGTTATGTAACTTACTACACAGGCGATGAAGCTACAGAGAAGCTTGAAGGCCTTTCCGGAAAGTACAGGAACGGCTTCAACCAGGTACCTGTTTACTTCACAGCTGATTCAAATCCCAGACCTTATGTAGTAGCTCCCGCAACATCAGCTATCAAGCTCCTTGAGGAAGCTACATATGCTGACAACAGACTCCACCTTGTACCCAACTACGGTCTCTCCTATGAGTCTTCAACACCTTCTGCAGCAAACGCAGAGACATTCAATGCACTCAACAAGATCATGACAGATGCTCAGCTTGCTTACATCGTAGGCGAGATCGATGACACAGGTCTTGAGGCTGCAATCAACCAGTGGTCAAAGGCAGGCGGAGCTCAGCTCACAAAGGAGATCAACGAGCTCTATCACAAGGCAGGAAACTAATAATTTCCTAAGGAAAAATGAAATTCTAACAGCATAACGGCGTTTTTAACGACAGAGTGCTAAAAGTACCACATACCCGCGGACTTTTACAGCCCGCGGGTATATTTTTTAAAAAATTGACAGCGGATACAAAAAACTTCTATCCCTCTCACTTTTCGAAAAGGAAAAAACTGATGAAAATAACAGTTAAAAACATAACAAAAGATCAAATTTGCACAGAATGGGACAAGATAACAGGCGCGGATGAATATGCCCTGTTTTATTCCGATCATGACTCAAAAACAGTAGTTTACTCTGAAAAATACAGAGGAAAAGACAATTCATTTACCATTAAAAGATCTACACATGTGCCTCACTGGTTTTACGCAGAGGCCTATTCAAACGGAAAATTACTTGAAAGAAGCGAAAAGCTTTGCACAAGTGTAACATATAAAAAACAGGAACAGAGAGAAAAGCTGAACAGAGGTCTTATCGCAGTAAAGACCAATGAAGGAGTTTTTCTTGGCTGGAGACTTTTCATGGATGAGGTGTCCGGAAGCAATGAAACGGGTCTTACCGGTATCGACTTTAATGTGTACAGAAACGGCGAAAAGATCGCATTTGTAACAGACAGTACCAACTATCTGGATAAAAACGGAAAGAGCGAAGACGAGTACAGCGTGGCTGCGGTCAGAGACGGTAAGGAACTTGCCTGCTGTGCTGCGGTCAGGGCATGGAAAGATGATAAGAATTACCTTGAGATCCCCATGCAGATTCCCGAAGGCGGTGTTACCCCTGCGGGACAGGAGTACACCTATTCCGTGAATGACATGAGCATAGGTGATGTGGACGGAGACGGAGAACTGGAGTACTTTGTCAAATGGGATCCTTCAAACTCTCACGATGTTTCCCACAGAGGTTATACAGGAAACTGCTACATCGATTGCTACAAGCTTTCCGGACGTCTTCTCTGGAGACTGGACATGGGAAAGAACATCCGTGCCGGTGCCCATTATACTCAGTTCATCGTTTACGATTTCGACGGGGACGGTAAGGCTGAAATGTCTGTAAAGACAGCTCCCGGAACGAAGATGACTTTCTTTGACGAGAATGGGAACATCACATCAGAAAAATACATCACCATCCCCGAAAAGGACAGGGCAAACGGTGTTACCGACGATGACAACTACGTTTGCTCCGCTGCGGATTTCTACGATTACACCGTAAACCGTTTCAGAAGCTGGCACAAGCATCCGGAGGTTTTGAACGGACATTGGCCCAAGACACTTGAGGAATGCTTTGGAATCGAGAAAAAGTACGATTATCCTCTTTCTCTTGAAGATGCCTGTGAACTTACGGACTACTTCATGGATGTTTTTGCTCCCTCAAGGAGCGACAAGAACAAACTCAGAGAATTTGAGGGCTTTATCTACGAAGGCCCCGAGTATCTGACAATGTTCGAGGGAATGGGAAAAGAGATCGAGACGATTGACTTCCCCGTACCGAGAGATGACGACGGAATGATGTGGGGAGATTACGCATGGAAGAGGATAGAGCCCTGTAACCGTGTGGACCGCTTCAATTCTGCCGTAGGCTATCTTGACGGAACGCATCCTTACCTCATTATCTGCAGAGGCTACTATACAAGAGCGACCATCACGGCTTACGATTTTTCAAAGCGTAAGCATGAAGAATACTTTAAGATCGATTCGGGTTACGTCCTTATGGACAACCCCTTCATGCACCACTGTGCGGTGGACGGAACGGATCCCGTTTACGGATGCATCGCGGGACAGGGCGATCACAGCCTGTCCGTGGCGGACGTTGACGGAGACGGCTGTCATGAGATCATCTACGGTGCCTGCACTATAGATCATGATGGAACTGTCCTCTATTCATCGGCAGATAAGATGGAAGACGGGCGCATAGTGAAGCTTGGACACGGGGACGCCATGCATGTTGCAAAGATCGATCCCGATGCACCGGGCTTCAGGATCTTTAACGTTTTTGAAGGCGGAACCTCCGTTCCCTGGGGCTTTGCATACAGAGATGCGGAAACAGGAAAGGTACTCTTCGGCGAAAGAGGAGACAGAGACCTGGGACGCTGCATGATCGGAGACATCGTTCCCGGAGTGAGAGGCCTTCAGATGTGGGTTTACGATGTGCGTGATGTTAAAGGAAACATTCTTCCTGTAAAGCCTCTGGGTACCAATTTCAGCATCAAGTGGGCGGCGGATCTCACGACTCAGGTCACTGACGGAGTCGATTACGTGGGCGGACATCACATCGGTGTTATCGGAGATCATACCCACGGAGTGATGCTGGCACCTGAAAACACTTCCACAAATAACGGCACAAAGGGCAATCCATGCCTGGTTGCCGACATTTTCGGAGATTTCCGGGAGGAGCTGGTTTTAAGGACCGAGGACAGCAGTGCCGTAAGGATCTACACCAATACAGACATTACGAAGCACAAGCTTTTTACTCTTTTACACGACACCATGTACAGATGCGGAGTGGCATGGCAGAACAATGTTTACAACCAGCCCTGCTACACATCCTTCTATTATGCGGATGACATGGACTTTGAAGAAGTACTGAGATCAATCTCATAAAGCAGGCATATGCATGCCGGATCAGTCCCGCCTCTTATTTTGGAGGCGGGATGAATTTGGTTAGACAATACGGAAAAATTGTGCTACTCTCTTTAGAGATGAAGACAGGAAGATCTGTAAAGAGATGGGAGGATTTAATGGCACGGCGTTTTAGAGAAAGACTTTCCGGATTATCCTTTAGATATATGCTTATCATGGGAAGTATCGTATTTATATTGATCCTGGCGGCCGTTTTTTTCGGATACACTGCGAGATCGAATCTTATGCAGTACCGTGAGGAGACCGGACAAAGAACAGAATTTTTGTCAAAACAAATGGTGGAGCAGGTCAATGACCGTCTCGCTATTTTTGAAAAGTATTACATCGCATCCATGGATGATGAGGAAGTGGACTGGGTACTGCAAAATGATTTTACTTACGCGGATTACAGTCGCTACAAGTCGGTCATGGATATTTTGAGTACAAAAAAGATGTTTCTGGATTATGTGGACAGTTACACCCTTGTACTCTACAAAACAGGCTGGGTGATCAGTAACAAAGGTCTCATGAGACTGACCGAATTAAATGACAGAGCGAAACTCTCCGAGTTTTACAGGAAGAGCAGATCGGAAGGTCTGAGACATTTCTGGAATTACGGGGAAAAGGAAGAGGCGAAGGCCACAACGGCTGTGGACGCAGATGAAAGATTCAGTGTCGACACCTCCGAACTGACTCTTGTAATGCGTCTCCCTTTTGACTCCATAAACACCAATGCACTTGCGGTGATCAAGGTCAATATGCACACGTTGAAGAGCTGGATCGATGACATGATCGAAGAGAATGAGACAGTGGTGATCACCGATAAAAACGGTAATATAGTCTATTCCCGGGATGACAGATTTAATGAAATGGCCGGAACACTTTTGTATGAAGACATTCAGGGATACAAGCCCGTAAAGATCAAGGGGATGGATACGGCTGTTGTTGCAAAATGCGTTTCGGAAACAAACGGGTGGAACTATTTTGTCTTCACAACCCTTGAAGAAAACGGAGTTTTCGGGGCCGGAGGGTTCAGGAGCTGGATAGGACCTGCTGCGCTTCTGCTTGTTGTGGTATTCATGATCGCAGTAATGGTCTATATGATCTACAAGCCTGTAGGCGGACTTGTCAGGGAAGTGGCCAAAACCGAGGGAGAGATCAGGGGAAATGAATTTGAACTGATCTCCGGACATCTGTCAAACCTTATGAATGACAGGAGCCTTCTGGAAAAGATGGTTGCGGGGCAGGAAAACAAGATCCGTGAAATGTTTGAAAGAAGACTGATTAACGAAGGCATTAAATCCGAAGACGAGTGGGATGACTACTTCCATGGTCTTCGCCTTCCCAATTACCCCTGTTTTGCCACCGGCGTCCTGGTTTTGGACCTTAGAAAGTATCCGGATCCTCAAAGCACCATAAACGAGGATGCCATCTGTCTTCAGATCATCGATTCCATGCCCGACAGCATAAGGAACCTCATGTGGATGCCTGCAATCTACAATTCCTGTGCCATTGTGACTTTCTTTGGCGCCGAGAACGAAGATCTGCTTTTGGAAAAAATTCTGAAATTCCATGATGAGATACAGAAGTTTACATACGAGCACACCGGATACCATATGCTTGAGGGAATCAGCAGTACATGCCATGACCACAGACATTTCAGAAGAGCTTACAGAGAAAGCGTAAGGGCACTCACCAAGCAGGGCTACGAAGACTACACCACCGCAGGAGAGACCGCCGGAGAGGACGAAACGCCGGAACTCAGGTTCTACACGGCTTCCAAGCCTTCCATTAAAGGGGAATCCTACAGCAATGATTTTGAAAACGATGTACGGGTGGCTGTTAAGGAAGCGGACAAGCACAAGGCTTACCAGCTCACTGACCGTTTTGCGGAGCATCTGGCCACAGTTTCTCACAGTGACATTTCCGTCCTCTACATAATGAGGTATGTAAACAGCATCGTATTGACCGGTATGGAAGCCGGAATACCTTTGGATGAAGTCTTCACCGACGGCATACGACAGGCATATGCAGAGCTGATGTCAGAGATCGAGCCCAGAAAAGTCAGAAAGAAGATTAAAAAGTTTTTTATAGATCCCATTGTGGACAAGCTTTCCGAAAAGATGCAGAACGATTCCTACAATGTCATGGAGTCCATCGACAAACTGATGGATAAGACCAAAGGAAACATCCTGCTTTCGGAATGTGCGGATGAACTGGGAGTTCATCAGACCTATATCTGGAAGATACTTAAGATGGAAAAGGGCAAATCCTTTACGGAATATGCCGAGAAATACAAGATCGAAGAAGCAAAGAAACTCCTTCTGCAGACCAATATGTCCGTGCAGGAGATCGCTGCTTCTCTGGACTATGCAAATGCCCAGAATTTCATAAGATTCTTCAGCAAAGTGACGGGAGTTACACCCGGAAAATTCAGGAAATTATATTAGAGGGAGGCTGCCGGAATGAAAAGCATCATTAAAAAATCTATGACTTTGCTTTTGGTTGCTTCCTTAAGCTTTGGAGTGCCGGGCTGTTCCGAAAAGGAAAACATCGAAGACAAGAGCAGAGAAACAGTCACATTTATGACCATCAGCTTCAATCCTGCGAAATCAAATACCGGAGAGTATGCGGAAGAGATCCGCAAAAGGATCGAGGATTACTGCGGCTGTAATCTTAACATTATCTGGGTCCAGAACGATCTTATGGAAGAAAAAACGGATCTTGCTGTCGCTTCTCCCGCTACCATGCCCATGATCATGACCTACGGGGGACCTGTTACCGCTAAGACCGTCTCCGCCGCGAAAAACGGGCTTTTTGTGGATCTGAACGATTACATCTGGGACAGTGAAAAGTACCCCAATCTTTCCAAGATCCTGCCTTCTGTTGCGGAAAGTCTGAGCGTTGACGGAAAACTCATTGCGATCCCCAGAGCAAGGGCGGTGGGAAGATACGGCCTCTGCTACAGGACTGACTGGGCGGAGAAGCTGGGGCTTAAAGAACCGAAATCACCAAAGGATGTTTACGACATGCTTTATGCCTTCACCTACGGGGATCCCGACGGGAATGGCAAGGATGATACCATAGGCCTTGAAATGACATGCTACACGGGCCCCTTTGACATTATCCAGACGTGGTTCGGCTGCGGGAACGGATGGATCGAATCCAACGGATATCTGGTACCTGTCCACATGCAGCCGGAATATATTACGGCCCTTGATTATATTAAAAAGCTCTATGATGATGGACTCATGGCCCCCGACTGGGCCGCAAGACCTACAGAAAACTGGTCGGATGGCTGCAAAACCGGAAAGAACGGAGTCTTTATCGATGTTATGGACTCCGGAAGAAGAATATGGGACTATTTTGTCTCGGATTCCACTTTTACGCCCTCCGTTACAGATCCCAAGCAGCCTGCGTCCATGACTCTCTACGGAGCGGTGAACGGAAGGACTCTCGCCACATCCGGCTACAACGGCTATTTTACACTTTCCGCATCCACCTGTGATACGAAAGAAAAGATCGAAGCCGCCCTTACACTTCTTGACAGATTGTGTGACGATGAGATGCTTGTCCTCACCCAGTACGGAATAGAGGGTGTGAACTACACGGTCAAGGATGACATTATAGAAATGCTGGATGCGGGAAATCCCGCACTTATAAACAATTATCTGGACCTTAACCAGATGCTGGCCTATCTCCCTTCCACCGAACATGTGACTTCACCTCACGTTAAGGACACGGAAAGGATGACGGCACAGAAGCAGGCCTATGAAAAAGCGCTTTCTTCCGCTGTTTCAAATCCCGCGTTGGTCTATCTCGCGAACTCTGCCACTTACGCCGAAGTGGGAGCCAGTCTTCAGGAAAGCATAGATCTTGCCAGAACGCGCTACATTTACGGCGAGATCACAAAAGATGAGCTTTTGGAAGTAAACAGGGAATGGCTGACAAGGGGCGGACAAAGCATTATCAACGAAGTCAATTCACAATACAGAGCCAAGCATTGACAAACAGAGGTAAATTATGATTAATCTTGCAGGAAATTGGCATGTAAGCACAGGGAAGCAAAAGGGAAACGTTATTCTGCCGGGAATCCTTCAGATGCAGGGATTCGGTGATAAGGTGGACATTAACACGGAATTTATGAGCGGATTACACAATCCTTTTTGGTACGAGAGAGAAGAGTATTCCTTTGCTCAGGAAAACGGATGTAAAGTTCCTTTCCTTTCACAACCCGAGAGAGTTTTCAGAGGAGAAGCGGTTTACGACAGATCCTTTGAAGTTACGGAACCCGGAAATTACAGGCTTTTTATTGAAATCACAAGGTGGAAGGTTACGGCATTTATCGACGGCAAAAAGCTTGGAGAAAAGACAGCACTTTTTACACCTTTTATTTTTGAAACGGGGATTCTGGAGGCCGGGGCCCATGAATTAAAGGTCACAGTGGACAACTCAATGCAGTAT
>JAILNG010000184.1 GCA_024691875.1 Lachnospiraceae bacterium
CTTAAGAAGGTTCACAGGCAACTGAGTCAGGTAAGAAAGCGAAGCGTATCCTGTTCCGAAGTCGTCAAGAGCGACCTTGACATCGTTCTTTCTGAGCTTGTCCATAGCCTGCTTTACATTTTCAATGGCTGTTGCAAAAACAGTCTCCGTGATCTCGATTTCAAGATTCTTATTGGGGAATCCGTTCTCTTTAAGGGTACGAAGAACAAATTCGGCATATCCGGGCTTCTGCAAATGATTTGCGCTGATGTTGACCGAAACGATGAGCTCGGGACTCTCTTTCACAACTTCCTTAAAAGCCTTGATAGCTTGGATCAAAACCCAGTTGTCCACTCTGAAGATCAAATTTGATTTTTCGGCAACCGCGATAAACTTGTCCGGTCTTATAGTCTTTCCGTCTTCGTCCTCAAGCCTGCTCAAAGTTTCAAATCCGCGCAATGCTCCGGTTCTGAGGTCAAACTGAGGCTGGAAAACAAGATGGATCTCATCGGTACTGAGTGCCTTAAACAATCTGTCTTCTATCTTACCGTTTTCCGTAAGTTCATTGGTAACAGTAGCATCGTAAAATGCAACTTCACAGCTCGCCTGATTTCTGTAGTGCGCGATGGTGTCATCCAAATGCCTGTAAAGCTCGTTAATGTTGTTTCCGTCTTCGGGATACCTGACAACCGCAGATCTCGGTTCGAGTGCGATCTCCGTGTTATCAATTATCAGCGGTCGTTTAACCTGTTTTATAAACTGTCTGACTCGGTTCTCGACTTCATTTCTTTCTTTTTCGCGGTTCTCATGTTCCTTCGGAGATTCAATAACAAGCACAAATTCCGAATCACCGTTTTTGCCGCCGTATTCACCTTCAACCGTACTTCCGATGAATCTTCCTGCCAAAGATTTGAGAACGGAGTTTCCGAAATCTCTTCCCATCATATCATTCAGCGATGCAAAATTCTCTATATATAGGAAAGAAATGTAGAATTCTTTGTCCGCCTTTATTAGTTTATCGATATGGTCTCTCACCGCTGTCAGATTGTGCATTCCCGTAAGCGGGTCCTGCTGTGACAGCATGTGCAAAACCATATTGTAATGATTTATGTTATTAATAAAACTGTAGGTAATGTAAATGATCAGAATACCGCAAATAGTGTTTGCGATGCCCGGAATACTGTCAAACGTGTGAATTATCACCATCTGAAGGATCATTGGCAATGTAGTTACAATAATGATCACATAGGAAATGATGGCTCCGACTTTCTTTCCCACAAGTACCAAAGTAACAAGCAGGATCAGCCTGACGTTTGTCAAAACACCGGCGACCTGTGAAGAAGAAAGTGAGATTTCCCATATATTCAATACAAAGCCTCTCGAAGTGACTATATGCGTAACAATAGAAACCAACACTGAGAAAAAGCATAAAACACCGATATAAATTTTGTTCTTAAGTGATTTTTGCATGGAAGCCATCCTCTCTCAATACCGCATAAACCCACAAGTACATTCTTATTCTATATAATAACAAAACAGAAAAAAAATCAACAGAAATTTTTCTACAAATATAGTTTCTTACTCTATTTCTCTACTTTTCTTTTGGATTGCAAGAAGTAGATTATTCTCGCCGTAAGGGCTGTCGGAATAAAACGGATCGCAATCCGGGACACCTTAACGTAAAGCTTCGGAACAATGTAAAACCTGTTCAGATGCTTTAAAGCATATTCCGCAACCCAATGAACATCGGATCCCATAAAGAGGAATGAAATGTTTGCGTTCTTGGCAAAATTCGTTGAAACAGGTCCCGGGCAAAGAATGCTGATACCGACCTTCGATCCCTTTCTCTTAAGTTCCTGTCTGATAGCTTCAGAGATCCTTACAACATAAGCTTTCGTTGCATAATAAGTGGCCATTAACGGTCCGGGCATAAATCCGGCGATGGACGCGACATTCAGAATGTGTCCGCTGTCTTTTTCGATCATGTCCTTAAGATAAAGCTTTGTCAGCATGTGCAATGCAATGACATTTGTCTCTATCATTTGAACATCTTTGTCGAGAGAAGTCTTATCGAAATCGCCAAAGTCTCCGAAGCCGGCATTATTGATCAAAAGATCCACATCCGAATAATTTTCGTGAAGCTTTTCGCAGTTTTCATGAACGCCAAGATCCATTGCTTCAGTAACAACCTCAAGATCTCCGCCGGCTTTTACCAGCTCACTCTTTAATTCCTTTAGTCTCTCAGTATTTCTCCCCACCAAAATGAGCTTGTGCGCATCTTTTGAAACTATTCTCGCCATCTCCCGCCCAAGGCCGGATGAGGCACCTGTTATAAGTACAGTATCTTTCTTCATACTATCCCTTTCACCTGTAATAGGTTCCATTGCGATTCGCATCAATGTAATAAACTAACTCTGATAAGCCTCTTTGGGACAGGGTCATAAAATAAACAACAGGGTGATTATCGGCAGTGCTTTTCTGTAATCTTTGTTCGTAAACAAATATGCCGTCCCAAATAAAAATCCGCCGAGAGCCGCCAACAGACCGATCAGAATGCTTTCCTGAGTGATTGCGTGTGAAATTCCCCACGTAGCGG
>JAILNG010000188.1 GCA_024691875.1 Lachnospiraceae bacterium
ATCTCCTGGATGAGCTTACCTTTGGTCAGATACATCTCATCCTGCTCGGGAAGAGGCATTGTGTAACCGCCGGCAGAGCCTGTGGGAATGATGGATACTGCGTAAACAGGGCCAACATCGGGAAGAAGATGGAAAAGGATCGCATGTCCGGATTCGTGGAAGGCAGTTATCCTCTTTTCCTTGTCGGAAACGATCCTGGACTTCTTCTCCACACCTATGCCCAATTTAATGAATGCTTTTTTAATGTCTTCCTTACGAACGAACTTGATGTCGCTCTTTGCAGCCACAATGGCAGCCTCATTAAGGAGATTTTCAAGATCCGCACCGGTAAAGCCGGATGTGGCCTGTGCGATCTCGTGAAGATCAACATCATCGGAAAGAGGCTTGTTCTTTGCATGAACCTTTAAAATGTTCTCTCTTCCTCTGATATCGGGACGATTTACAAAAACCTTACGGTCAAAACGACCGGGTCTCATGATGGCGGGGTCCAGGATGTCCACACGGTTTGTGGCTGCCATGACAATGATGCCTTCATTGACCGAGAAGCCGTCCATCTCAACCAGCAGCTGGTTCAGTGTCTGCTCTCTTTCATCATGTCCGCCGCCCATGCCTGCGCCTCTGCGTCTGGCAACAGCGTCGATCTCGTCGATGAAAACTATGCATGGAGCATTTTTCTTGGCTTCCATAAACATGTCCCTGACACGGGAAGCTCCGACACCGACAAACATTTCAACAAAGTCGGAACCTGAAACCGAGAAGAAAGGAACTCCCGCTTCTCCGGCAACAGCCTTTGCAAGTAAAGTCTTACCTGTTCCGGGAGGCCCCACAAGGATCACGCCCTTGGGAATTCTGGCACCGACCTCAATGTATTTCTTGGGATTCTTAAGGAAATCCACGATCTCTTCCAATTGATCTTTTTCTTCTTCAACTCCCGCAACATCCTTAAAGGTAACGGCTTTTCCGTTATCGGGAGTTGCAAGTCTCGCACGGCTTCTTCCGAAATTCATCATTCTGGAATTGTTTCCGCCGCTCTGAACGCTCATCGAAGACATTAAGAAAAAGAAAACCACCAGGATCAAAATGTAGGGCAATACAGTTGTTAAAAATACACTCTGTGTCTTTACATCCCTGACTTCCGGATCCACCTTGTAGCCGCGAGCCGCATCAAAAGCCAGCGCTGTATCCACAACATAGAAGGATTTTGCTGTTCCGTCTTTCAAAAGTACCCTGACCTGTCCGGTGGGAACCTGTTCATTTTGAATGATAATGACTTCCTTTATATCATTTTTCGCAAGATCTTCAATGTAATCATCAAAGCCGTAGCCCGAATCGGAATTTCCCAGAGACAATGCCAGCCAGAGAATACCGATGCCCAAAGCAAGTATGATGATATAGAGCCCTAAATTTCTGAAATATCTTCTACCGTTGTTCTCCACGTTTATTCCTTTCCGAGTTCCAAAACACCGACATAAGGCAGATTTCTGTACATCTGTCTGTAGTCGAGACCATAACCCACCACAAATGCATCGGGAATAGTGAAGCCAACGTAATCCACATTCACTTCCACTTCACGTCTGTCGGGCTTGTCCAGCAATGTGCAAAGCTTGATGGACTTGGGTGCTCTTACGTTTAATACCGCCAAAAGATGAGCCAAAGTTCTTCCGGAGTCAATGATGTCCTCAACAACAATGACATTCTTTCCCTCAATGGAGTCATCCAGATCCTTGATGATCTTAACTCTTCCGGATGATACAGTGTCGTTTCCGTAGCTGGAAACGGACATGAAATCAAGCTTAACCGGAACTGTGAGCCTCTTGGCAAGTTCACATGTGTAAAAAACGCTGCCCTTTAAAATGCAGATAAGGAGAACCTCTTCTCCTTCGTAATCCCTGCTGATCTGTTCAGCCAATTCGCGTACTCTCTTTTCCACGTCTTCTTCGGGGATTAAAACCGATATCTTATCAGCCATATCTATGCCTCCGTGTCTTGTATCCCAAACGATACAGATAATATATTTTTAGTTTTTTCATCCACTCTGCAGATTTCGCAGGATCTTACGCCCTTGATCATGAGCACTTCCCGCCCGATCGCAGCCACAGAAAAATTTTTTCTTTCATCCGCTTCGATCTTTTCATCCTTCAGAATGTCAAAAACTTTTTTTCTTCTTCCATCCGGATAAACAGCCATAAGATCGGCCGCATCCGCTTTCCTGCCGACAATTTCTTCCTCTGCCGACCTGATATTGAAGCGAGAAAGAAGTTTATCACAGTCAAAGAACTTTTTCAAATTATCTTTCGGAAAACCACCTAAATTTTCTATTAAGTCAAGGGCGTTTTCCCCTTCATTCACCGAAATTACCGTACAAAAAACATTATTGCAGTTTACGTCCTCACTGTCAACGGCATTTTCTCGGGTTTCACGCAGGATCAGAATGTTATCGTAAATTCTTTTTGCAACCACACCGTATTTAAGATCCACGGATCTCCCGGACTGCTTGTCACAAAGCTCTTTCACCATCAGAACAAACTTTTCCGTAATGTCCTTTTTCCTTCCGGCCACCAGGCATATGGCTTTATAGATCACCATTTCGGAAAGCAAAGGCTCCGCATTTTTGAGTCCGTTCACTGACATTCTCAGGCTTCCGGGTTTCGACGGTTCCGCAGAAACACATGCGTCGTAAACCTCCTGAGCTGCCTTTTCCATAAATTCGGAAACACGTTCCAGATAATCTGCGGTCTCCGCAATGTGCTCTCCCGCATGAGGTCTCAGCTTTTCAAGTCCGGGCAGGATCTCGTTTCTGATATAGTTTCTTGTATAATCCGAAGAAAGATTGGTACTGTCCGTTACAAAATCCAATCCGTTCATTTTCAAACAAAGTTCTATTTCTTCTCTTGTAAGACAAAGCAGCGGCCTGATAATGCGCCCGTTTTTTTCGCGTATGCCTGAAAGCCCGTTCAGCTTACTCCCGCGCACAAGTTGAAAGAGCACGGTCTCAGCCCTGTCGTTCATGTGATGGGCCACAGCGATCTTGTTAAAGCCCATTTCATCAGCTTTCTTTTCAAAAAAGGCGTATCTGAACTTTCTGCCCGCTTCTTCCAGTCCCAGTCCATCTTTTTCCGCCAATGCGGGGATGTCCGCACGGACTGCTTCAAAGGGCACATCAAACTTCTCACAAAGTCTTTTGCAAAATGCCTCGTCCCTGTCCGCTTCCGAACCTCTGATCCCATGGTTAACATGGACGGCACAAAGCTTCAGGTTTAATTCCTTTTGCATGGATGAAAGCATAAAAAGAAGACAGACCGAGTCCGCGCCGCCGGAAAGTCCGATGATAACGCCGTCTCCGCTGTCCAAAAGCTTTTTTTCATTGCAGAAATCAATTATCTTATTCCGAATCGTCATCCTTTTCCCTAAAAATCACTTCATTCTTAAAAACAAGGCCGAGTTTTTCTCTTGCCAGATCTTCTATATAATTAATGGTGGACATGTAGGACTTTTTAGCTGTAAGCTCCTGTGTCCTCTCCTGCTCCTCGGCAAGATGTGCTTCCTTTTCGGCCACAACTGCCTGTAATTCGGCTTTTTTCTTTTCCAAAGAAATGCTTCTGTAAAAGAGTACGGAAAACAAAGCCAGCACTGCAAGCATAATTACCAGTATTCCGTTTTGTCTCTTCCGGCGGTTCTTTTTCATCAGAGGTACCTGAACAACTCCTTGGCATCGTCTTTTCCGACTGTTTCTTTGATGCTCAAAACTTCTGCCTTAACAGTACTGTTTCCAAAACCGATCTCGATAACATCTCCGACCTTAACCTCAGCAGAAGCCCTTGCAACCTTACCGTTAAGCAAGACTCTGCCCGCATCGCATGCCTCATTGGCAACAGTGCGTCTTTTAATTATCCTGGAAACTTTTAAATACTTGTCCAAACGCATGAAAACACCTCACAAAGCCTATAAATCACTTTGATTATATCCATTATAGTCTTTAAAATCAACATCTTTATAAAAGTTTAAAAATAGAGAGGCTTACGCCTCTCTATAATCCTATCTTATTTGGTTTTAAATAACGCAACTTACTTGTTGTTGACAGCGTCCTTTAATCCCTTACCAGCTCTGAACTTAGGAGCCTTGGAAGCGGGAATCTGGATAGCCTTCTTTGTCTGAGGATTTCTACCTGTACGAGCAGGTCTCTTAACAACTTCGAATGTACCGAAGCCAACAAGAGCAATCTTGTCACCCTTCTTGAGAGCGCCTGTTGTTACATCGATGAATGCCTTTAA
>JAILNG010000193.1 GCA_024691875.1 Lachnospiraceae bacterium
TCAAAATGGGAAAACGGGAACAATGTTCCGGATGTGCTCACCATGATGGAGCTGGCTAACTTCTTTAACATCTCGGTGGATGAATTGCTGGGCTTTGACATTTCATCAAAAAATGTGGATGATATGTGTGACTCCATAGAAAAGCTTTACGACGCTCATGATTACGTGAGAGCGCAAAGAGAAGCAAACGAGGCCATGACCCGCTATCCCCACAATTTCAAGGTCCTTTACACCTGTGCGACTCTTTATTTTTTCAAGGCCACAGAGGAAGATGATGACAAGGACGATGCGGAAACAGCCATCAGGATCTACAAACAGGCCCTGAGCTACATTTCACAAAACACGGTACCTGAGATAAGTGAGTTTTCCATAAAGGAAAGGATCGCAAACATGTACCGCAAGATCGATCCCGAGAAAGCGTTGGATCAGCTTAAAGAGATCAATTACGACGGCACCGAGAGCGCACTTATCGCAGCAACTCTGATGAAACTTGAGAGAAGAAGCGAAGCGCTGAACTATTACTCCACAGCCATATTGATATGTTTTGTAAAGCAGTACGAACTCAGTGCAAACACTGCTCTTGCTCTTGCATCCACAGGAAAGAAAGAGGACATAAAAAAAGCTCACGATCTCATCGAAACGGAGCTGGGAATCCTGGACCTGTACGCAATTCCCCAAAAAATAACCTTTATATACAAACTGAAATCATTACTTCTCATTTACAAAGCATGGGGGAGTGCCTGCCTTGGAATGACGGAGGATATGAAAAAGTGTGTCGAGGAAGCATATGCTCTGGCGAAGGCCTTTGATGATTCAAAGGTAAGATCCGAGGTTACGGATGCGATCAAGTACGTTTATTTTTCAAAGGACATGGTTTCGACCCACGACTCCATCGGACCCAGTGCGGAAAGCGGCATAGAGGCACTGTTTAAAAGGAAGCACGAGGCCCTTACGGAAAAAAATGCAAAGTATTTAAGTATTGTTGCCGATTATTGGAATGAGATAAAAAATAAAAAATGACATAAATCTATAAACAAAAAAGTTGCTCTTGACAGGGCAACTTTTTTATGACATAATCAATTTTGCAAAACTGATTTTGCGAAAGCAATTCACAGATAAATATCAAGGAGGCATATATGATCTACGATTATCAAGTAAAAACAGGCAAGAATGAAACTTTGAAGCTTTCGGATTACAAGGGAAAGGTGATCCTTATCGTAAACACAGCAACGGGATGCGGTTTTACACCCCAGTATGCCCCCATTGAGCAGCTTTACAGGGATTACCACGAAAAGGGACTTGAGATCCTGGACATACCCTGCAACCAGTTTGGCGGACAGGCTCCCGGAAGCGATGACGAGATCCATGAATTCTGCTCTCTTCATTACAATACAACTTTCCCTCAGATGAAAAAGTCAGATGTGAACGGAGCCAATGAACTCCCTCTTTACACCTATCTCAAGTCAGAGAAAGGATTTGAGGGATTTGACGATCATGAACTCAAGCCTCTTCTCGAAAATATGTTTGCAAAGGCAGATCCCGATTGGGCAAAGAAACCCGACATAAAGTGGAACTTCACAAAGTTCCTTGTGGACCGTGAAGGTAAAGTCGTTGCAAGATTTGAGCCAACCGCCGACATGAAGAAGGTGGAGGAGTGCATTAAGGCACTTTTATAAGGAGGGCGACTCTTGAAAACCAAGATTTTATCAGCATTTTTAAAGTGCGCTGTTGTTTTGGGGGCTGCGATCGGCATTCCTTTGAGCGTCATTGCAAATGAAGCCGCATTTATGAGCGGCAAAAGCGTGTTTATGTTTTTCACCGTTCAATCAAATATCTTAATGGCTTTGATCTGTATGGCGGGATTGATCTTTATGGTGACCGGTAAAAAGCCCGCACCTTGGTGGTACGTGCTAAAGTATGTTTCGACCGTTGCCATCACATTGACGGGAATAGTGTTCTGCTTCGTGCTGGCGCCGACCTTGGGAAGTCATGCATGGAATGTCCAGAACATTTTGACGCATGTGGTTGTTCCTGTAGCAGCGATTGCTGATTTCTACGTTTCAAGTGCGGAAGCGAAGATCAGCAGGAAAGCGGTTTTCCTGGTTACGATCCCTCCGATCCTGTATGCGATCTATGCAGGCATAGGGTTTGCACTTAACTGGCAGTTTGCGCCGGGATACAATTATCCTTACTTTTTCCTGAATTGGGGCAGTCCCGCGGGAGCTTTCGGATTCTCGAAAGGACTTCCTTTCATGGGAACCGGCTGGTGGATCGTAGCGATCCTTATCTTTCTGCTCGGTATCGGTTATCTTTACCTCTACACCCTTGACAAATGCAAGAAGAAAAATTGACATATAAAAAAATCGCCTTTGGGCGATTTTTTTGTTTTCAGTCGATCCCCAGGATCTCTCCGAAGATCATTACCGCGTTTCTTACGCAATCTTCGCAGGGGCAGAGGGGTTTTCCGTCGGTCATTGTCTTAAGATCCTTACATTTAATGGCTCCGCAGCGATCTTTAAAAGTTTCCTGGATCTGCCTGGAAAACTTGAGAGTGCCCACGCCCTGAGTTTTAAGTCCGGCAATAATGCCTGCTCCGATGAGGGCTCCGCAGGTGGCTTCAAGATTTCCCATTCCGACACAGAAGCCTGCGGTGATCTGCTTGAGCTGAGCTTCTGTCAGCTCTGTCTGATCTGCGAGTACGGCAGTCACTGCCTGAGAGCAGTTGTATCCGCCGGATGTTTTCAGTTGTACGGCCTTTTCGGCCCTTTCTTCCAAAGTCATGGTTAATTCTCCTATCATGGATCCGTTTGGGCGGATCCGACGTATCTTTTATTATAACCCGATTCATACAACAAAAGTTGTGATCAGGATGTAAACAACGGTTCCGACCAATATGCTGATTATGGAATTGCGCTTCAGGACATGAGCGATCACAACACAAAGACAGGCAGCGATCTCGGGAAGCCCAAAGGGCTTTACTGCAAAAGAAATGTCTTTAAGGCAGTAAACAACCAGCATTCCGATGATGGCGGGAGGAAGCACCTTGCCGAGGTACTTAATGAACTTGGGCGGCTCTTTCCTGAAGATCAGAAAAGGGAGAGCCCTGAGCAAAAAGGAAACAATGGCCATGGTGGCAACAATGACAGCGGATCTCATGATTCAGCCACCTCTTTTCTTCCCGCGATCGCAAGTACCGCGGTTATCATCAGCATTGCGGGTATCAGGAAATTGTCCTTACCGAAAAGCAGAAGAGAAACAGTCGTGCATATGACTCCTGTGATCGCCGGAAGATGATTCTTCGAAGACAGCCATTGCTCGGTGAAAGCTGCTACGAACAGGGCGGTCATGGAAAAAGCGACTCCATCCGCTGAGAAAGGAAGAACAGCTCCGATAAGGTTTCCGAGAACACCGCCGATGATCCAGTAGATGTGATTGAAAAGGGAAACCAAAAATCTGTAGAGGTTTACATCGATGTCATCCGGAACTTCTTCATCACAGAGAAGAGAGTAGGTTTCGTCCGTAAGGGCGAAGATCATGTATGGCTTGTACTTGCCTGCCCCTTTGTAGCGGTTGATCATGGAAATACTGTAAAAAAGGTGACGGGCATTTACCATGATGGTGGTGATGATCGTGTTGATCACGGTAGCGCCACCGGCCAGAAGACCTACACCCACGTACTGCATGGAGCCTCCGAAAATGAAAAGGCTCATGGCAAAGGCCCAGAGTACACCATATCCGGCGTTCCTTAAGAGAATACCGAAGCCGATACCCAAAACTATGTATCCTACCATAACGGGCAAAGACTTTATAAAAGCCCGTTTCAATGACTTTTTCTTCATGATTGTTTCAATCTTTCTTCTTATTATTATGTCTTTTCAAAGACACAATTCAATTCGCTATGATACATTGAATGGGCTCTTAAAGTCAAGAAAAAATGACCGTTATTTTTTACCCCTAATCGTAAATATTTACGGTTTTTATTTGGCCGTTTCAAAAATATAATATATTTGCGTAAAACGCAAAAACCCATTTCAACTTTTTTGAGGAGGTAATTTATTATGAAGAAGCGTGTATTGGCTACCGTAATGGCTTTAGCGCTCGCACTTTCGTTCGGAGCATGCGGTAAAAAGGATGAGGGACCTTTGACATTGGTTTATGCCGAAGTTAATCCCCAGGACACTATCGTAGGTCAGGTTGCAGCAGACTTTAAGTCTAAGGTTGAAGAGCTTTCCAAGGGACAGATCATCATCGATGTTCAGTACAGCGGTGTTCTCGGATCCGAAAACGAAGTGCTTGACGCTATGCTTGCGGGAGCAGGTGCGGCTGACATTTCAAGAATCTCGGCATTCTCACTCACATCTTACGGCGCAGAGAAGTCGGTTCTCCTTTCTCTTCCTTACACATTTGAATCAAGAGATCATTTCTGGAACTTCGCTACAAGCGATCTTGCTCAGGAATTCCTCAATGAGTCCTATGACAAGAAGCTTGGCGTTAAGGGTCTCTTCTACGGAGAAGAGGGCTTCCGTCATTTCTTCACAAGAGACAAGATCACAGGTATCAAGGACCTTGCCGGAATGAAGCTGAGACCCTTAACAAGAC
>JAILNG010000225.1 GCA_024691875.1 Lachnospiraceae bacterium
TTCTTCGGTCTCGATATCGCCTTCAATACGCATATCTCGAAGGTTCTTAAGCTTACTCTGCACTCTTGAAAGCTTCCTGTTTAGTTCAAGAGTCTTCTCTTCCTGAGTGGCTTTAAGATTGCTGCATTTTCTGATGATCTCACAGGCTTCTTCAATATCGGCGGTTCTGTCGCCCCATACTTCCTTGAAGACCTCTCTTGCCATGAAATCGATCTTCCAGCCTAAGATCATCCCCATATCGCAGAGACTTTCACGGCTCTTCAGTTTCTTTTTCGCTGCAACGTAATTCACCACGTTATAACACTGGTAGCCAAACATTCTGGGCTGGCCTTCCTTTTTGTACCATCCGTCCTTTCTGAAGGAAGCGCCGCAGGAACATCTAAGTTTCTGACACCAGATGTCCTTATTGTCCCTATGACAGACCTTTCTCGGAACATCTTCGCCAAAACCGTTCCTTCTGACGGATCCCTCTATCACGCGGGTTCTCCGGTTTCGGATCTCCATCACCCTTTTGAACTCTTCTTCTGTAACGATTGGTTCAAAATCGGCTTTCTTGTAAAGATAGGTCTCTTCGTTGTGGTTGTTGACTCTCTTCTGCTCAAGGTAATTGTTGCTGAAGGATTTTCCGTAAGCCATATAGCCCATATAAGTCGGATTCTTCAGTATTCTGTTAATGATGCTGTGAGTCCATTTGTCGGTGCCTGTAGCTGTAAGACGTCCGCGCCTTACCATTTCGGCTGCTATCCTGTCGGCTCCGAGCTCGCCTTCAAGATAAAGGTCAAAGATCATTCGGACCGTTTCTGCCTGTTCTTTATTGATAACATAATCATGGCCCACACGGTCATATCCGAGGATATTTCCACTGCCGTAAATAGTTCCTTTTTCACGGCTTATGTGCTGTCCAGCTTTAACTCTCTCCGATACCTTACGGCTCTCTTCCTGTGCGAGCGTCGCCATGATCGTAAGCCTGAGCTCACCGTCACCGTCCATGGTCCAGATATTATCTTCTACGAAATAAACCTCTATGCCAAGGTTCTTTAATTCTCTTGTCACAACCAGAGTATCTACTGTGTTTCTCGCAAATCTACAAACCTCTCTTGTAACGATAAGATCGAACTTGCGCTCTCTGGCATCTTCAAGCATCCTTAGGAACGAAGGTCTTTTCTTTGCCTGGGTTCCGGTGATACCTTCATCAATATACTTATCAAGTACGAGCCAGTTTTTATGCATCCTCGCCTGGTCATCGTACCATTCTATCTGATTTTCAAGAGCAGAAATCTGTGCTTCATGCTCCGTCGAAACACGGCCGTAAAATACAACGCGTCGTGTTCTGTCCCTATCCTTCCCGCCGAAGGACAGGTAACTGTTTTTCATTTCAAAAACATTTCTTATCTCGCCCATTTCAGCGACCTCCTCGGTGATTTTTCATTAGGATATTCCTACCGGTAAAAAAGCTTAAGGATGTCGATTCAGTCATCGACAACCTTGACAAGATCGTGCTTTTCGTTGTCCCAGTAAGTCCATCCGTTGTCAGGAAAAACCTCCGGATAGTCCGCTTTTACTTTATCAAAAGTCTTCTTATCAACCAGACCCTTATAATGCAGTGCCTCGATAAGTTTGAGGCACACAAAGTGTTCATTTTCAAAATACTTAGCCAACATGCGCGCCCCCCCCTTATACCACTTTCAAAAGAATTATTGAATCGTCATCATAGCACTGAAAGCTGTCGGTGTAGTTGCCGTACAGCTTCTTTTTGATCCTGTACATCTTGTTGCGTACAGTATCTCCGCTCATCTTCAGTTCTTCCGATAAAAGGGTGCTGCGGTTCGGATTGGTGATGTATTTCACGTACAGTTCTCTTTCCCACGAATGAATCGAGCTCAGTTTGTCCTTCACCCATTTGTACTCGTCTCTCATGAGCCATATCTCGTTAAGCCCGCGGATTATGTCATCGCGCTCGTAAATGTCCCTGCTGGATGCATCAAGCCTGCAGTTTTTGATAATGGCTTCGACCAGCATCTTTTCCGATACCGAACCTTCCACTACGGATCCGTTTGCTCTGCCGCTCTGGATCCTGACTCCAAGATCTCCCAGCGCGTCCTGTCGCGCCATGGCTCTGTTGTCGATGATCCATTCGTACATTTCCTTCTCATGATCCTTTATGATGCCGGGAAAATTGTCGAAGTTGAGAACTATTGTATTCAAACGCTTTTTGGGGTCCAGCCTGTAATAGGTCCCCACAATGTCTTGTTTCCGCATTTTCTTTCCTCCTGTAAGAAGAAACTTTGGAAACAAACCGGTTTGTTTCTGTATGTAATTACAAGTAGATTGTAGCGGTGTGGATACCTAATTTATACGTTCTATTAGAACGTAAACTCTTATCTCCCCAGCACTATGTAATCAAGAGAAACATTCAGGAATACTGCAATGTCCGCCAGCAGGTCAAGAGATGCCGGTTTAATTCCGGATTCAACATGACTAATATGGTTAAGTGTTACGCCAAGCAGCTCTGCAAGTTCCTTTTGTTTCATCTCATGATCAATTCTCACCTTTCTGATCCTTTGCCCGATATCACGATTATTGATTCCCATAACGTCCTTTCCGTCCGAAAACAGGAGAAAGAACATATAGAAAAAGAGCCCGGCAAAACAAAGCGTATATACAGAGATCACGTCTGTACGTACTTCCTCCTGTTTTGCCGAACTCCTGATAATCCTTAGTTAAATACAGTTACCTAACAAACTCTTGGCAACGGGCCCTGTCCCGACTGGCTATACCGTCCTCACATGGCCTACCCGCGCCTCAATATATTCAGTTGTCAAT
>JAILNG010000203.1 GCA_024691875.1 Lachnospiraceae bacterium
TACTGCTTCCTTTGTGAGCTTCTTGATCTCATCAAACTGACCGTTTGCGATCATGTCGCTCTTTACCATCCAGCTTCCGCCGCAGGCAACGATCTTGGGGAAGCTACAAGAGTGAAGCTGCAGGTTCTTTATTCGGGCAGAATTTCTCACTCGGTTCCGTAACCTACACCTTCTCCGGACTCAATAAGGTTGAGATCGAGAGCGAAGTTACAATTTTTGGCTCTTCCAAATCCACTCAGGTAGGAAAGTACAAGATCAAGGATAACGAGATCACATTTACTTTCAAAGAAGAAAAGAAGCAGGACGACGGTACAACCAAAGAAGTTGACAAGGACTACACCTACAAGTTCTCAAAGGGCAAAGACCAGATCGAGATCAATGATACGGTGTATAAAAAAGTTAAGTAATTATTATAAATAAAATATAAAATTCCCTCTTCACAAACAAAGGCAAAAGTGCTATCATTTCCCCAAGCAAAAAAGTCGGCCTGTCCGACTTGTTTTTTGGGAGAATGCAAAGACATGAAGATCAATGCCTTATTTGTCAAGGAAACCAAAAAAATAGCAGAATTAAAAAAAGAGCCGGTCCTGACCTTTTGGACGGAACGGTTTATATTTCACTTTTCAGAGACGATTTGTCGAAAGAATGGGTATCCCATTTTTTCCCGAACCGCCTCTTTTTTATAAATATAACAACCAACACACAAGCAACGGAGGAAAAAATCTATGAAACTCACTTACGGTATCAATGACAAGCCCGCTATGGGCAAGACCATTGTCTACGCCCTGCAGCAGTTGCTGGCCATCATGACCGCCACACTGGTAGTGCCCATCATCATCAACGGCAATGCAGGTCTTACAGGCTCAGACAGCATGAGCTCTGCGGCAGCTCTTTTCGGAGCAGGCATAGGAACTCTGGTTTACCTTCTTTTCACACGCTTTAAGAGCCCTGTATTCCTGGGATCTTCATTCGCCTTCATCGGCTCAATGACAGCAGCATTCGCGGGTGCAGCAAGCACAGCGGTAGGCTACCTCGGACTCATCCTTGGTGCGTTTTTCGCAGGACTTGTCTATGTCGTAATTTCCATAATCGTAAAGCTGGTAGGCTCAGGCTGGGTTAACAAGCTTATGCCCGCAGTCGTTATCGGTCCTACGGTTGCCATCATCGGACTTTCTCTTGCAGGAAATGCGGTAGGCGACCTTCAGAAGGCTCCTGCAGGCGGCTCACCTCTTATCGCTGTCCTTTGCGGCCTTGTAACCCTCTTTGTAACCATCATCTGCTCAACCATCGGCAGCAAGAACATCAAGCTCATCCCCTTCATCATCGGTATCCTTGCAGGCTATGTGGTTTCGGCGCTTTTCACCATCATCGGTTCCGCTACCGGAAACAACAACCTTCTCGTCAGCGACTTCAGTTCTTTCACAAACCTTGTTTCTGACGGCGTTAAACTTTCGACCTTTATCAGCGCTCCCACCTTCACCTTCACAAAGGCTTTCGGCGGCTTTGACGGACTTTCCGCAGCTTATGTCGGAACAGTGGCAGTTGCCTACGTTCCCGTTGCTTTCGTAGTATTTGCCGAGCACATCGCCGACCACAAGAACATTTCCTCCATCATCGAGAAGGATCTTCTTGAGGAGCCCGGCCTTAACAGAACACTCCTCGGAGACGGCGTCGGCTCCATGGCAGGCGCTCTTTTCGGAGGCTGCCCCAACACAACCTACGGCGAGTCCATCGCATGCGTAGCTATCACAGGAAATGCATCTGTTGTAACGATCTTCTGCACCTCGATCCTTGCAATCGTAATTTCCTTCCTTTCTCCCTTCGTTGCATTCGTTAATTCCATTCCCAGCTGCGTAATGGGCGGTGTTTGCGTCGCTCTCTACGGCTTCATCGCAGTAAGCGGTCTCAAGATGATCCAGAAGGTTGACCTTGAGGACAACAAGAACCTCTTCGTTGTTTCCACCATCCTGATCTGCGGTATCGGCGGCCTGGTTCTCAAGTTCGGCGAGATCACCATCACTTCCGTAGCTTGCGCATTGATCCTTGGAATCCTTGTAAACGCTGTTCTCAACGCACTTGAGAAGAAGCACAACAAGTAAAGATCCGACACGGAAATTCAAAAAAAATTCAAGCGGACAGGCATATAAATAATGTCTGTCCTTTTTTTTATCAGCAATTGACACCCATATATCGATTATGTTATCATAAACGTGGTATATTCTGACTTTGAGGTGATTTTTGATATGATAAATAACAGAAAGGTCAGACTGATGACAAAGCTTGCCATTTACGAAAAAGGTGAAGGCAAAGAGGACTTAAAGCTCAGTAAATTCTTCAGACGCGATTATCTGAGGGACAGAATGCTTCGTTCTTTTGTGTCCGTAACCATCGGCTTTGTCTTTTTGGTCGGACTCGGAGTTTTATATAATATGGAATACATTGTGAGCAACGCCGTCAACCTGGATTACATGATGATCATGCAAAGGCTGATCGCCATCTACATTGTGATCTTGGCCATTTACGTGATGGCTTCCCTGGTTTTCGGGATGATCCACTACAATCGATCCCGTAACAAGCTGGCAAGATACTTCAGAATGCTTCGCCGCATGCGTTCCTTCTATTATGAAGAGGAAACAGGCCGTGCGGGAAGGGAGGTCAAGAAACATGTTAAGTAACCTGATGGCGTTCAGAAATGCGGCAAGACAGGCATTTCAGAAGTACCAGTTCATCATCGAGCTGGTGTTTAAATTTATTATTTCCTTTGCGGCCTATGACCGCATCGTAGCTAGCCTTAATTACAGCGAAACACTTTCGAAGGGCCTGTTCAAGCTTCTTTTCGGAGCTGCGGGCGCGATCCTTCCCCCCATGATCACCATTCTTTTGTGCATATGCATAGCGGTCTATGAAGTCTTCAAGGCCAATGTCATTATGGCGGTCCTGGTGTTTGCGATACTGATCGTGTTATATTGCTTTGCCGCGAGATTTTCCGGCAAGTTTGCATATGCCTTGGTGGCGATCCCGTTACTTGTGCGGTTTAACCTCCATTACATCGTTCCGCTCCTTTTGGGCATGACAGCCACACCCATGGCTATCTTCCCGGCAGCTGTGGGCGTTATTGTTTACTATGTTTTCGGCGCGGTGAACAATTCCATTACGGGAGACAAGATCGGTTCGCTTGACGATGTGCTGGCTCTTTACACGAAGTTCATCAGCGACATTTTTGCAAATAAGGAAATGTTCTTTGTAGCAGGCATTTTTGCTGTGGTCATCATCATCATGTGGGCAATGAGAAAGATCCGCTTCGATTACTCCTTTGAGATCACCATCGCCATGGGCGGTGTTCTGATGATCCTCGGACACGTTGCGGCGGGAAGCCTTGCGGGGCTGTCCATCTCATTCGGCAATGTGGTGCTGGGTTCACTGCTTTCGATCCTGCTGGTCTACATCGGGCAGTTCTTCAGAACGATCCTTGACTACTCCGGCGTTGAGACGGTGCAGTTTGAAGACGATGACTACTATTATTATGTAAAAGCCGTTCCCAAGCTTGACAAGGTGATCCTCGGCGAGGTCGTTGTTTCGGATGAAGCAAAGGCCGACAGAGAAAACCGCAAGGCGGGAGCGAAGAAAGTCATAAAACAGACAGCTATCGGAGCCGTGGTTGAGCAGTCCGAAAAGGAAGCTGCAACCGTAAGAGCTGCGGAACAAAAAGATGAAGGTGACTCCGAGGAGGACGAGCAGTTGATCAGAGAGGGCGAAGCCCTGAACCTGAACGATCCTCAGATGTCCGTTTACAAAGCAGTTTTTTCCGGCTTGGGAAAGAGAAAAAAACAAGCAAATGACAAGCCGGACGATGAAAAGGAAGAATAAAAAATGAGCGATCTTACGGCCATTTTGAAAAATATCACAGAACTTCTTTCGTTCCCCAAGATGAAGTTCCTTGATTTCGTGGAAGTGTTCATCATAGCGTGGTTGATCTACTACATCGCGCGATGGATCAAAAACACGAGAGCATGGGTCATCGTAAAGGGAATTATTGTGATACTCATTTTCTGGGCCATTGCATCGATCCTCAACTTCGACGTTATCATCTGGGCACTGACCAACGCCATCGGAGTGGGAATTACCGCCCTCATCATCCTGTTTCAGCCGGAACTCAGAAAAGCGCTGGAAAATCTGGGACAGAAGAGCGTGGTCTCCCTGGGCTTTTCTCCGATGTAAAAGAAGTAAGGAGCGAATTTTGCTCCGCCACCGTTGAAGAACTGGTTAAAGGAGCCTTTGAACTTGCAAAGACAAAAACAGGTGCGCTGATCGTTATCGAGCAGGAAGTGCCCTTAAAGGAGTACGAAGAAACAGGCATATGCCTTGACGCTGTCGTTACATCCGCACTTCTTATAAATATTTTCGAGCACAACACACCTCTCCATGACGGAGCGGTAGTGGTCAGAGGAAACAGGATCACCGCAGCAACATGCTACCTGCCTTTGTCCGACAACATGAAGCTTTCCAAAGATCTGGGAACGAGACACAGAGCGGGTGTCGGCGTCAGCGAGGTGACAGACAGCCTGACCATCATTGTTTCCGAAGAAACGGGGAAGGTTTCCATTGCAAAGAACGGAAGTCTGGTTTACAACGTGGACGG
>JAILNG010000049.1 GCA_024691875.1 Lachnospiraceae bacterium
TCCATCTCATCCAAAATGTGATTTAATGTATGAATAGCTCTCTTAAGGTAGGAAGTGTAGCAAATATCGAAGTCATAGCCCTCTGCCTTTAAAAGTCTTCCGGCAGCCTTTGCCTCTTCATGTCCTTTTTCGCTGAGATCAACGTCCATCCAACCGGTAAAAAGGTTCAACTTGTTCCATTCGCTCTCGCCATGTCTTACCAAAACCAATTTCATCATTTTGTAATAGCTCCTTTCGAAATTACATTTTCGCTTTATTCAGCCGCAGGAGTCAAACCCTCCGCGACTATCCGAGAATAAAGTATAACACAGACACGGAAAAAGACAACTAAAAATTTGATATATTTTTGTCACGGTTAAGTTACTTCTATTTTCTCTTATAATTTTTTGCGTAAACCAGGATCATAAGTGCGATGCAAAGGGCAAGCATTCCGAAAATATAGATAATCATCAGCTTTGTATCAAAATTTCTTCCAAATGCGAAGGTTTCAAAAGGAAACACAGTCTTGATCGAAGAAACAAACATTCCCTGATCCAGTCCGCCGATCTGAGCGTCCATCTTATTTAAAACATCCCCCGTGAGTGCCACTCTGAGAAGTGACGTGATGTGTGCTCCCGGAAACAGGCCGCATACGTTTCTGATGCCTTCCGAAAACTCTGACAACGGAATGTACGCTCCGATCACAAAACCGGAAACCGCAGAAATGATACCAAAGAATGCTCCAAGGGAAGTGCCGTCCTTATAAAGAAGTATGATGGGCATGAAAAATGCTGTCCCCGAGATCGATCCCAAAACGATCACGCCATAGGCTGCAGCAATTCCCTTTGTTGTAAGATACAGTCCACCCATAGCCTTAAGTACAACCAATCCCAATGTAAGGATCACACTTATCATTATAATGGATGAGATTGCAGCAGATACAAAGTACGACACAACGATCTGCCATCTTTTTATGGGAGTAGCGGATATGTCGTAATCGATCTTTCGTTCTCTGTCATTTACAGCTGTTGAAAGGCAGTGAAACGGAACCGTTACAAGAGCAGCTCCCAAAACGCCCACAAGCATTATCATATTTGAGAATGCGTTAATGTCACCATCGGTGATCAGTCCTTTTAATCCGGGATTCTGTTCTACCACATTGTTCAATGCAGTGACATAATTTCCTTTCAGGAACAGCAGATACAGTCCGAACACAAGGATCGATGTGAGAAGTGAAAAGAACACCGATTGCTTGTTTTTAAAGTATAATAATAAGTTTCTTTTGATCAACGCCATTGTCTTTTTCATTTTTCTTCCATTGTCCTTCCCGTAAGATTTAAAAATACATCGTCCATGCTGCCCTTGATCACTTCGTAGTCCGTAATAACGTCCCTGTGTGCATATAAGAACTCGGTGATGTTTTTATCAAATTTAACATTGTAGTGATCCGATTCATATGTAGACTCATAACTCCCCAGCAATTCGTCCGCTCCGGGATTCTTCATCGTGTACCATACAAGTCTCGAGCTTGCGTATCTGCTCTTAAGATTTGAAGGTGTATCATGCACGATGAGTTTCCCTTTATCCAGGATCACTACATTGTCCGCATCCTTTGTCTCTTCCATATAATGTGTTGTAAGGAAGATGGTCAGGTTCTTTTCACGTCTCAGGTAATCTATATAATCCCAAACTATTTTTCTTGATTTGGGATCAAGTCCTGTTGTGGGCTCGTCCAGAAACAATATGCGCGGCTTATTGAGAAGCGCCCTTATGATGTCCACTCTTCTGCGCTGACCTCCGGAAAGGTTCATGTACTTTCGGTTCATGATCTCTTTAAGTTCGAACCTGTCCATAAAAGGCTCAAGACGTTTCGCTATCTTCTTTTTATCGAGACCGTAGTACGCACCTCTTGTAAAGAGGTTTTCCCTGACCGTGAGTTCATAATCGAGAACCGAGCCCTGAAAAACTATTCCTATGCTGTTTCTTATTGCATCATCATCTTTTCCCAACACGTGATCGAAGATCTTCACTTCGCCTTCAGTTTTCTGAAGGATAGTGCTTAAAATGTTGATCGTAGTGGATTTTCCCGCCCCGTTCTCGCCGAGGAATGCAAACATTTCCCCTTCTCCGACTGTGAAAGAAAGATCGTCCACTGCTTTCACATCCTTATACATTTTTGTTAACCCGTTAACTGTTATGGCATTCATTTTAAAATTCCTTTCGTGATGTTTGTGGGTTCCTGAGCTTTCTGTAACTCTCTTGCTCAACTTTGATGAGCCCATATTACCATAAAAAGCAAATAAAAAAAGTGCAACTCAACTGACTCGCATTTTTTCGCCACTGAGTTGCACAAAACTATAATTATCATTCATCATCCCTGATATCATCAAGGGCATTATTGATCTTTTTATCATCCTCTTTGTCCAGCCACCAGCTGCCAAACCATACAAAGAAGTAAATGAAGAAGTACATGATCGAAACACCGATCCAGCCAAAAAGATCTGTGTACCATTTGAATATGTAACCGCTGAGGCTGACCATTCCCCATATGCTTACAATATGAAGCAGAATGCGAAACCTGATCATAGTCTTCTTGAGATTTTCGTAACCTGTGATCAGAACAGAGGGCAGCGCACACAAAAAACCTGTGAGAATGATTGAAAAGGGAATGTACCACTCCCAAACGATGTAGTCATTCTTATTAAAAAGCGCCGCCAACGCCGCCTGTATTCCGATTCCAAACAGGATCGCCGTAGAGATCATCAATGTCTGACTGAAAACCAATTTCATCTTGTTCATTTTACAACCCCAGCTTTCTTTTAAGATCTTTTACATAACTTCTGGAGATCACGATCTCCTCACCGTTAAGAAGCTCCGCTATCATTCGTCCGTTGATCTCGGAACGCACACTTTTAATCTTCCTAATGTTAATGATCAAAGCCTTTGAACATCTGAAAAAATTTGCATTAAGCTGCTCTTCCATTTCGTAGAGCCTGAGCTTGGTCTCATAGCAGTTTTCTTTAGTATAAACGTAGCTTCGCTTGTCCACCGACTCGGCGTAGTAGATCTTGTCTGTACGCACCATCAGCGTTTCACCGTCTCTCGTAACCGGAAGACTTCTGCAATTGTTCTCGAGTACATCTACCGCATATTGAATATTTTCGGTCACTTCCACGGCCCTTATCAATGCGCTTTCTTCCCCCGCGGATTCAACCCGTTGTAACTCAACCTTCATTTAAGCACGCCCCTTTATCAGTGTTTTAGGTAATTATGGCACAAAAAAAACACCTTTGCAACAATTGTTACAAAGGCGATGATATTAAAGGATCTTTGCATTTCGTAAAGTACAATACATGGAATTTCCTTCCATATAGATGTCAAAAACACCGATGACCGTGATGTCTCCGCCAAACTCCGGATAGTCATCCGGATATTTAAAGTCCTCCGTGGTGACGAACTCCAAGCCTTGAGCACAACATGCCGTGGCATCCATGATCACACAGGAAAAATAATAAATATCCTTAACTTCATCGTACAGGTAATTGAACATTCCGTTCATCTTCACTGTCTTTCCGACATAAGTTTCGGGATAGACCATCATGTTGTAAACCTCTGAATAGACCATGGTCGCAGAGAGCTTGGTAAGGTCTACGTCAATACCCTCTTCCGTGTTCACGGCTTCAGGAGAGATTCCCGGATTTTCGGGCTCCGGAGCGTTTTCATTCAGTCCGCTCTGTCTCCCTCCGGGAACAGTTCCGGTTTCTTTATCGTAAAAGATCTCATCATTGTTCTTACTGTTATTTTTGTTGTCTTCCGCTGCCATTCCCGCATTAAGTACATCCTGTACTCCGGAAGTTTTCTTGAATTCTCTTTTTGCAGTCGTCGATCCGGAAGTCCCGCCGCAACCGGCTATAACGATCATTGCAGCGATCGCGATCGGTATTAAAACTTTCTTTTTCACTTTGCCAGACCTCCTCTTACAGCTCCTACGATCCAGCACGCAAAAAATGCGACCACATCGGTTGCAACGATCGTGGATCCCACAGGAGTACCTGCAAGAATCGAGATAAGGAGTCCCGCTAATGCACAGATCACTGATAAAACAGCAGAAAAAACAGTCACGCTTTTAAAGTTCTTGAAGATCCTCATGGCCGATAATGCAGGGAAGATCACCAATGCCGAGATCAGCAAGGATCCAACCAGATTCATGGCCAGCACAATGATCACCGCAATAACCACCGCGATCAACAGATTGTAAGCATCTGCTCTCACGCCTGTGGCCTTCGAAAAATTCTCATCAAAGGTAACCGCAAAGATCTTATTATAAAACAGGATGAAGATCGCCACCACTACAAGAGACAATACCACGCAGAGGATCACTTCCCCCTTGGTCAACGTCAAAATGGATGTGGACCCGAACAGAGTGCTGCACACATCTCCCGAAAGATTGGAAGATGTCGAAAATACATTCATTATTAAATAGCCAAAAGCCAAAGCTCCCACGGATATCATGGCAATCGCCGCATCACCCTTGATCTTGGCATTCTGTCCCGTCTTTAAAAGCAGGATAGCAGCCACAACAGTAAAGGGCAGCACAAGAAGCATGTCATCCGTCAGGTTTAAAACCGCAGCTATCGCAATGCCTCCGAAAGCCACATGGGAAAGTCCGTCTCCGATGTACGAAAATCTCTTCAAAACCAATGTAACGCCCAATAACGAAGAGCAGAGAGCTATTAAAACGCCCACGATCAAAGCATATCTCACAAAGGGATATTGAAGATACATAACCAGCGTATCGATCATTTTTTTTCTCCTCCTTGCTGCTGCAGCAGGAAAAGCTTTCCGGCCTCGCTCTTTAAGTACTCTTCTTTGCTTCCGAAGAACAGTGAACTTCCAATGTGTAAAATGTGATCGGCGTATCTGACCGCCGCTCCCAGATCATGAGAGATCATTATGACTGTAATGCCTTCCTTATTGATCTTTGCAATAAGGTTGTACATTTCAAGCGTAACCTTGGGGTCAAGTCCCGACACAGGCTCATCCAGCAAAAGGATCTTTCTTGTGGCACAAAGTGCTCTTGCAAGAAGTACCCTCTGCTGCTGTCCGCCCGAAAGCTCACGATAACATCTGTCCGCAAGGTTTGTGATCCCCATGCGTTCCATGTTTTCCTGAGCCAGTGCTTTTTCTTCTTTGTTATAAAAAGGTCTCAGTCCGCAGCGTGCCTGGCATCCGGATAAAACGATCTCCTTAACCGAAGCCGGAAAATCCTTTTGTACCATGGTCTGCTGGGGGAGGTAACCTATCTCGTTCTTTTTAAGTCCGTCCCCGATCTCTATACTTCCCGCCAAAGGTGCCCGAAGTGTCAAAAGTGTCTTCATAAGAGTTGACTTTCCCGAGCCGTTTTCACCGACAACGCAGAGGTAATCTCCTGCATTTACTGTGAAGTTTAAATTTTCTACTATGGCTTTTCCTTCGTATCCCAATGACAGGTTGCGAACAGTTATCAGGGCCATGATGATTCCTCCGATGATCTTTGATTATTAACTACTTAAGTGCTTCCTTCAGCACTTCAAGGTTTCCTTCCATAACAGAAAGGTAGGTCGTGCCCGCAGCAACATCCTTTGAAGTGGTAGCCTGAAGAGAATCCATTGTTAAGACTTTCTGATCTTTGTTCTTTGTGTTCTGAACAATAGTTTCAGCGATTCTGTGATCCTTTCCCTCTATGGTGAGAACTGCTTTGAGTCCCAGTTCATCAACCTTATTTGAAAGGAAAGTAATGGTTTCGAAGCTTGCTTCGGTTTCGGCCGAGCATCCCACAAATGCTGCATAATAGGAAAGGCCGTAATCATCCGTAAAGTAACGGAAAGGGAAACGATCTCCGAAAAGAACCGTCTTTGTTCCCGCATTCGAAACAACATCTGTAAACTTCTTATCAAGAGCATTCAGCTTATCATTGTAAGCTGTTGCATTCTTTTTGTAATCAGCTGCGTTGTCCGCATCGATCTTCTGTAAAGCTTCGGAAATTGCGGTTACGATCTTTGCAGAGCTGCGAAGTGAAAGCCAAACGTGCTCATCGTATTCTACTTCGCCTTCTTCATGATGATGCTCATGTTCTTCACCCTCTTCATGCTCGTGCTCTTCACCCTCTTCATGTTCATGATCGTGCTCTTCGCCTTCTTCATGTTCATGATCGTGATCATGTCCCTGCATGCCTTCTACCATTTCTTCTTCCTTAACGGAATCTCCGAGAGTCTCAAGAAGATTGATAACGACCATATCCTTGTTGACAGCTTCTTTCAAAGCGCCTTCAACCCACTCATCCGATTCACCGCCCACGTAGATAAAAAGATCGCAGGAAGAGATCTTTAAAATGTCAGCAGCTGTAGGCTGGTAGCTGTGAAGGTCAACTCCGTTGTCAAGAAGCATGGTGATTTCAACATTGTCATTGTCTCCGACAACATTCTTTACCCAGTCGTATTCGGGGAAGATCGTTGTAACAACGCTGATCTTATCGTTACCGTTGTTTCCGCCCTTGCTTCCGCAAGCGGTAATGCCGCCAAGTATCAATAATAATATAGTAAAAACAGAAATAATCTTTTTCATTTTAAACCTCCGTAATCATGTCTTTTTCTTTCAAGCATATGTTTTCCGAACCATTACGAAAGTTCAATCATTCATTCGGACCTTCTGCGAAACAAGCGTTCTCTTTAAAAGCACACTTCTGAATTCTGTAATAACAAGTGTCATTGCAACCATAAACAATGTCGCAAGTATTATCGAAGTGAAGATCTCACCTACACATCGCACAGCCTTTCTGCACTGCTCCAATGACTCACAGATCGGGCAGTCCTCGCCGGAACAGTCGTGCCCTATTTCTTCCGCTATAAATACTACCGAGAACAGAACCAGAGCGATCATTACAATACTCATTGCCCCTGAAATGATCCTGTTAAATTGTAAAAAATTCTTTTCCCTCATTACAGTCCTCAATTATCCCTGCATATTGCATTTTCAGCATCACAGCAGCCTTCGCACAAGCCGTAGAACACCGTTCTTAACGGATTAAGCTTAAAGTTGTGTTTGCTCTCCAGATGCTCCTGCAATTCCCTTATTTCATCGCAATGTAAGTGGATCAGTTTTCCGCATTTCTCACATTTACAATGAAAGCATATCTCTTTTTCAGCATGTATTCCCTCGCCTGTAAACTCGAAACAGGCAGGGCTGTTTGCATCAATTATGTACTTGTTTATTATCCCCTCATCCACCAGATTTTCCAGCTGTCTGTAAACAGTTGATTGTCCGATCTGTGTTCCGTTTTTCTTAAAGTACTCACAAACATCATTTGCGGTGATATGCACTCCGGGAAGACTCTCAAAATACTCAGTGAGGATCTCTTTCTGTTTTGTTTTATACTTTGGACGTGAATTCATTTTCTCTCCTCCCAAATTCACGAATGGCTAAAAGCCACTGATTTAAACTGTTTCACAAAAAATGGGAATCATTCCCGTTTTTGAAACTGAGAACGATTCCCGATTATAGTACAAGAGTTTTTAATTGTCAACAGAAATTGAGAATGATTTTCAAATTTATTATTCTGCCGAAGATGCTGTCTCGTTTTTATATGCACGAAAGACAACAATTGCAAATGCCACGGACAATGCCCAGATGAAGCATTCGGTTAAAACAATGCCCGTAAGTCTGTTTATAACAACAGTGCCGGCATCAAGCAGGAAGTGAAGCGCGATAGCAGCGCAAAGAAGCAAAGGCTTTCTGTCTTTCACGCTTCTGTAAACAAGGTAGGATGCGGAGATGTGGAATGCGATAGCTGCGATTCTTTCTACTCCGCCAATAAAGAAAATCCAAGGCTCCGAAAGCCACAGCACTGAAACCTGTTGAAGTGTTGTTGCTCTTGTCATCGGATCCAGAAGCGAAAGTGTCGCATCATAGGTTCCCGAATTGATCATAATTGAAACAATAATGTTCGAGATCATCGAAAATCCAACTACAATAACAGCTTCTATGCCGCCGTGTCCGACTCCGAACATAAATGCATTCTGCTTGTTCAAACTCTTTTTCATAAGAAGCTTCATGGAAACAAAGCGCCCCAGTTCTTCGAAAACAGCCGCCTCAAGTCCTCCGAAGATCGCATAGATCCAAATGTTGGATGTGAGCTTTTCCGCTCCCACGACAGCAACAACGATGCTGTTGAACACCATCTTTTCCAGGATCAGTGCAAAGAACACAAAGGTTCCCGCTCCGATCAGTACAGGTAGCCGGTCACTCTTCATTTTCTTTCTTGCGATCACCATCAATGCGATCGGAAGACCGATGCTGATCAGTAACGTGAATACCATACCTAAGATAGAAATTCCGCTTACAGGTTGCGTCATACTTGCGCTCATAAATACTCTTAAAGGTTGTGTCATAATCTCCTCCTAAAATGAAAGTTTATTGCGATCGTTTTGATCGCTTTCCTACCCATTTTTACACCTTCCATCAAGTGGAATGTCAACTATGATTCTAAATTATTTTCATTATTTAGGCAAGAACAAAGATCATTTCACAGCCACCTTTCATGTTCAGAGGTGAGCGGGGTGTGACCGGTAACATTCAGCTTGCCAGATCTCTTCTGTTATAGACCGCAAACGCCGAAGCTGTGCTCAGTATGAGAACAACTGCTGCGATAACGATCGATGCAGGCTTTGTTTCCACTCCCGAAAAGATTTCAGACGCATTTGCGTAAGAGTAAGGTCCGATCACAAGTGCATCCTTAAGATCCGGCACTACTCTTCCGATCAGGTCAAAAAAGTAAAAGAACAGCGCAAGTGCAATTCCCATACCCATTCGATTTTTACCTGAAAGAGAAGAAGCCAGAAAGCATATGCCTGCTGTTTCGAAATTCATAAGGAGCTGCATGCCCATGTATTTGAAGAAATCAGCCATGTGAAGCTCTTCACCGAGAGTGGCGAAGCCTGTCGCGTAAAGGATCGCGCAAAGTGCGGTAAAGCAAACAAGCATGATTGCTACGCAAAGAGCCTTGGCGGTGAGTACCTTGATCCTGGACACAGGAAGTGAGAAAAGAAATTCGCCGGTGTGTCCTTCCTCTTCCTTAGACAGGATTCCGATCGCAAGGATCGCCGCAAACATGCCGCTTCCAAGGCCATGAACCGCTCCCACCTCAGTCGCAAAGTAGCCTGTTAAGGTGGCTATGCTCAAAGTACTCATACCAAAAGCATCGGAAAACGCGCCCATGTTGGAAAAAGCATCCGCCATCTGCTTCACCTCGCCCTGCATGCTTTGATAAAGAAGAATGCAGAAAAATCCGAGGCCGCCGACCGAAAGGCTCCAGATCAGAAAATTTTTCAGATTTAATTTCAGTTCTTTTAAAAATACCGCTTTCATTGTGTTCCTCCGTAGTATAAGTTCTCATTGTAACAAAGAATCTTACAGATAATAGTTCAGGAATTCATCGTCGTCGATCTTCGGCGAGTCAAGCATCGTGAGCCGTCCTTCTCGCATGATCGCGGCATGTTTACAGTATTTGTTGACCTCGCTCAGCACGTGAGTGGAAAGCAGGCAGGTCGTTCCTTTGTTTACGTATTCTTCGATCAGTTCAAAGAAAGTCTTTTGCATAAGCGGATCCAGGCCGCTTGTAGGCTCATCGAAAACGAAAAGCTTCGGCTTGTGCTGCATGGCGCAGACTATGCTGACCTTCTTTCTGTTTCCGAGCGACAGCTCCTTGATCTTCCTGTTTGTATCGACTTTAAGCCTTTCGCAAAGCATTGCCGCTTCTTCCGAGCAATCGAGCTTTCTGATGTCAGCGGCGTACTTTATTGCATCCGAAACCTTCATCGTCATGTAAAACCAAGCCTCGGACGGCATGTAGCCAACGTTTTTAAGGATCTCCTCATGATCCTTCACGCTGTCCATTCCCAGTATCCGGATGCTTCCGCTCTTAAACTTCAAAAAACCGAGCATAGATCTGATGGTGGTGGATTTCCCCGCCCCATTGGGTCCGAGGAAGCCGAAGATGTCGCCCTTGTCCACTGTCAGAGACACATCCTCAACTCCCCTGTTCTTTCCGTAATTTTTTGTCAAATGGTCGATCTCAATAACGTGCTCCATATTTCTCCTTTCATTCAGCCTCGGGTTTTCCGATGCGAAAATTCAGTTTTTTCTAACCTGAACCAAGAATAACATACAACAAAAAAAGGGAGCAATACCTGCTCCCGTAAGATGCACTTTTCGAAGGGCAAGCGGCACTTTTGCCGCTCACTTCATTAAGCTTTATCTTTTTTATGTTTTGTCTGGAAAAGGCGAAGCTCTTCGTTCAGCTTTTTGTCATCTATATGCCTCTTGGATCTGTAGATTATGAATACGCACACATAACAAACTATGAGATAGGCTGCCAAAAGCAAAGTAGGGATCAGTCGCCTGTCAAACCAGTTCCCGATAAAGGAAACAAGGCAATAAAGTCCGGTGCAGACCAGCATTCCGATGCATTCCCTGAGTCCGAATCGTTCAGCTTCGTCAAAATTCCAAAACAGATACACCTGAATGTATCCGATAACGTAACAGGTCAGGATCAGCTCTCCCATGTGAAGGATGCTTGCTTCAAAATTCCCGCCGATCATACTGTAAACACAGTAGAAAAACAGTATCGCAAAGAAGTACAGACAGGCCTTAAATTCGATCCCTATCTCATTTGTGAGGTACCTCTCCCAGATTGTGATTTTTTTCTTGTCCTTCATTCCCTTTCACCTCGCAAAAGCTTCCTGAATTCCGAAGCATATCTTCTGGAAATAATGATGTGCTCTCCGCCCTCCATCACAGCATCTATCCTGTTTGAAGAAAGGCTTTTGAGCGAGCTCACCCTGTTCACGTTCATCACCATGGATTTACTGCATCTGAAAAAGATCTCGTTGTCCGCTTCCAGCATAAATGAATTAAGGGAGCCCTCGATCTTTAAAACATGCTCATCGGTGTAAGCAAAAACCTTGTCATCCACCGATTCCAGATACAAAATATCATCATATCCGAAGCAAAGGCTTTCGTCTCCGCTTTTCCCCCAAAGCTTTCCGCCGGAATCCCGCAGGATACTTATTATTCTGTTGATGGGAGGAGTGAGTTCCCTGTAGCGAACGGTAACGCTGTCCTCACCTTCCGTGATCTGCTTTACATCGATCTTCATAGTGACCTGCCTTTTTAATGTCTTTAAATTAATGTAACTTTCATCCATCCCCTTGTCAACAAAAAAATGAGCCGAAGGAACTCGTCCCTCGGCTCGTTGACTTTTATTTTTTTGCAGGTTTTACAAGTAACATACAGGCAAGCATAGCAAGAACGTACAGCACCAGCGTAAAGATCAATACATTGTGATAACCTGTGGGATTGACGGTTGCAGTGTGTTCAATGCCCTTTTCGATGTAGGTGATCGTTTCTTCTTTTCCGAAATGCTTTACGATAAAAGCTGCAGCCTGATTACCGGAAAGTCCCGCAAATGCCCACGCTGAAAGAGTGATCCCGTGGATCGCGGAAATGCTGCCCATACCGTAGTGATCCGAAAGAAGTGTGGGAACGTTTGAAAATCCGCCGCCGTATCCCGCATTTACCATATAAACCATTACCAGAACAAGGATTGCAAGAACGATGTTGTCACTGCCCTTAAGAATTCCCTGTGTGAGTATCGCAAGACCTGTAAGTCCTCCGGAAAGGATGAAGATCATCTTATAGATCGTGTTCCTGTCCTTCATCTTGTCCGCCCATGAAGAAAACCCGATACGTCCGCCGGCGTTAAATATAGCGGAGATCGTTGAAAGTACACCGACAGATGCGGCAAATCCTATGCACTTAAAGATCATCTTTTCCTGTGAGATGAGTGCAAGGCCACAGGTGATGTTGATGTAGAACATAAACCATATGCCTATATAATCGGAAATCGGCTTGGTCTTAAGGACCCGGATGATACTCGGCTTTTCGCCCTTGCCCTGAGGTTCGTACCAGTCGTCGGGTTTTTTAAGAAGAAGTGAACCGATCAGCATCATAACGAAGTAAACACCGGAAAGGATCACAAACATTTTCCATATGCCTCCCTCGCCCAGACCGTTAAGCATTGCGGTCATGATCGGAGAAGCGATGGCTTTTGCGGCACCAAAGCCCGCAACAGCAAGACCCGTGGCAAGCCCCTTGTGGTCCTTGAACCAGAGCATGAGAGTCTTAACAGGCGAAAGATAGCCGGTACCGAGGCCTATGCCCATGATGAAGCCGTAGCTCACGTAAATGCCGACCAGTGCGAGAACACTGCCCTTGTGCTGTCCGCCGTAATAAATGAAAAAGCCCGTAAGTGCCATACCCAAGGTAAAGCAGATCGTTGAGATCAATGATGATTTGTGAATGTTTTTTTCAACCATATTTCCCAAAAAGGCTGCGCTCATTCCCAGGAAGAAGATTGCGAAGGAGAACGCCCATTCAATGGCTCCCTTTGAGAAGCCGATGTAGTCAGCCACTTCCTGGCTGAAAAGTGACCAGCAGTAAACCGTTCCGATACTGCAGTGGAGAAGAAGTGCCGGAATCGCTGCTCTCACCCACTTGTTGTTGCGCCATCCCGCTGTTTTTTTCATACTTTCGCTCATGTTGACTCCTTTTTCTTTTCACATTCCCAAATTAAGGTCCCCTCGTTTTTATTCTATTAAAAAAAATTTTCGAGTGCAAGGGATTGAAAGATTGAATTATTTTATCAATCGGATAAGCGTAACTGTTCAAACAAAAAAAGACGGAGTCTCAACGCTCTCCGCCTTATTATTTTATCGTCTTCTGTCTCTGCCCGTTTCTTCGTAGTAACGTTTTTTGTCTTGATACATCATTCGTTCGGCGCTGTTGATCAATTCCTGAACATCTTTGCCGTTACCGATCTCGTAGCCCATTGATGCGATCCTGTCACATTCGAAAAAGGCTTTTGAAAGCTTTTTCATCCTCTCCTCAAACTCCTTTTCGTCCGGGTCTTTAACAACCACTACGAATTCATCACCGCTGATCCTGCAGGGTTCCGCATCCGGGAAGAATTCGTTCAAAATGGCCGCCATGCTCTGGATCAACCTGTCTCCGGCATCATGTCCGACTTGATCGTTTACAAATTTAAGGGAATTTATGTCGCTGAAAAGGACTCCGACTCTCTCGCCCTCATTGATCTCAGCCAGCATTTCCTGATAGCCTCTTCGATTTTTGAGCCCGGTCAGCACATCCTTTGTGGAAAGCCTGTTATAAAGCTTTGCCCGAACATTGGCCTCCGCAATTATCTCTGACTGTATCATCACATAAATGATCATGAGTGCCAAAGCTGATGCCAAATACCCAAAGGCATATTTAGGTGCATAGATCTGTACGATCGCTGCTGCCGAAGGTAAAAACAGATACATCCCCAATGCAAGAGTGTACCTGATTCCCAGCTTTTTTGCCTCACAGATAAGAAGGATAAAAATGCATATAAAACAAAGAGCGGGCGCTATCGCAATGAGAGGATGCCAGGGGCCCTCTGCCACAACTCCGCGTCTTACGGTAAAAAGCTTTCCGGTATACGAGCCAACGGTTCGCAGCAAAAAGTCGATCACACAGAGTGCGATCACTATACCTGTGAACCTCGAAGAAATCTTCTGTTCTTTTTCTTTGATAAGGGTGTATAAATAGAACGCAAAGAAAGCGATCATCAGATCAATGAAAATATAGGCATAGTAATTCACTATGCTTATTATCAGATTCCCGTTAAAAACCCCGTTAAAGATAAAAGACAACACCTTGGCCATGCTGCCAAAAAGGCAGAGCCAGATACAATAACGATAGTACTTTGTTTTTTCGGCCACTTCAGGCGTAACCCTATATAGACCGGGCAGAATAATCAAGAGAAACATTGCCGAAACAATATCCGCTGAAATTATTACCGTATCCATCTCCTAACTTCCTCCACAAAAGCAGTAAAACATGAGCCGAAGCTCCTGACCCTAAATTATGAATACAATCACAAATTCTGACATCCTTCCCCAAGGGTGTCAGGATCACATTTAGTTGTCGCGTTAAAATCAACCCACACGCACTTTTTTTAATTATCTGAATAAATCATTTTTTTGTCAATAACCAAAACCTAAAATATTTGATATTCGGCGCTTAAAGTAATCTCTTTTTCTTAATAACATCTATTTCAAGAACAACTTAATCAATTTGAGTTTGAAATTATCATAAGGACTGTACCTCATGTTAACATCGATCAGGCGTTTTTTGTCAACAATGCTCTTTGAATGCGAAAAAGTGTCGAAGCCCGCTTTTCCGTGGTAGTTGCCCATTCCGCTGGCTCCACCCCCTCCGAAAGGCATGTCGGAGGTTGCGATGTGAATGATGGTGTCATTGATGCATCCGCCGCCGAAACGACATTTTTTCACTACCCTCTTAGCCTTTTTCAGGTCATTTGTGAAGTAATAAAAAGCCAAAGGATGAGGCATATCATCGATACTGTCCAGAACTTTGTCAAGATCCTCGAACTCCATAATCGGCATTAACGGTCCGAAAACTTCTTCCTTCATGATCGCATCATCCATTGTCACATTATCGAGTACGGTGGGCTCGATCTTCAGCTTTTCTCTGTCACTTTTTCCGCCGATGAAAAGCTTGTCTTTGTCAATGAACCCCATAAGGCGGTCAAAATGCTTCTCATTAATGATCTTGCCGTATCCGGATCCTTCCGAAAAAACATCCGGAAACTGCTTTTCGATCTCATTCTTTACAGCCTGCAGGAATTTTGTTTTAACTGCCTTGTGGCACAAAATGTAATCCGGAGCAACGCATGTCTGTCCGACATTTAAGTATTTTCCGAAAACCACTCTCTTTGCCGCAAGCTTAATGTCTGCATCTTTGTCTATGATGCAGGGGCTCTTTCCGCCCAATTCCAAAGTAACGGGGGTGAGATGAACCGCTGCCTTTTGCATTACTTCACTTCCCACCTTCTGACTTCCGGTAAAGAAAATGTAGTCAAATTTTTCGTCCAGGAGCTTTTGATTTTCCGCTCTTCCGCCAAGAGTAACGGAAACGTACTCAGGATCAAAAGCTTCCTCTATAATACTTTTTATCACAAGACTTGTATTGGGCGAGTAAGCACTGGGCTTAACGACCGCTGTGTTCCCTGCCGCGATCGCATCGATCAGAGGCTCCATGGTAAGCAGGATCGGATAGTTCCAAGGGCTCATGATCAACACATTTCCGTAAGGAACCTTGTAAACATGGCTTACAGCCGGGAAATTTGTTAACGGAGTCTTTGCCCTCCTTACACGAGCATAGCTTTTTAAATGCTTTTTCATGTGATTAAGCTCGCTCAAAGAAAGTCCATACTCACACATAAAAGCTTCCTGCTCGCTTTTTCCCAGGTCCTTCTTTAAAGCATCCAAAACTTCTTTTTCGTGATTTTTTACGGCTCTTTCCAATCCCTCAAGTGCCCTGTATCTGAAAGCAACATCCAGTGTCTTTCCGCTTTTAAAAAAATTCTTCTGTTTCTCAATTATCTCTGTAATATCCATTAGTCGATTCCCCTATTTTCAATTCTATTATTTTATAAATCTGAAAATGATCTTTCCTGCAATAAACAATACCGAAGAAAGAGATGAAAAGATCAATACAAAGGTGTTTACGCTCTCCTTCCAACGCATCATAATGATAACCGCATCAGGCACCAGCATTAAAAGGAAAGGCAGCCACATCAAAAGATCGACGCCCTGTCCGTTCATGACCTTCATCATCATAAAGGTGAACATGATGACAAGCACAAACGCCGTCAATGCTTCGATCACATGGAACAAAGCAGCCTGTTTGATCGTCGCTTCATACATTACGGGGATCGCCATGGAAAAGACAACCAGAAAAGCAAGTGAGTACCAAAGCTTAAAAAGGCTTCCTCCCTGTTGAGCAGTCAGGATCGTCTGTAAGATAAGTCCTATGATCAAAGCTCCGTAAGACGCGAATTGTATGCCCGGTATCGTATGATCCGTATGAACCATGCCGGAAAGCAAAAGCACACCTGCCGTAATGCAAAGCATGTTTGTATTTACGGTTACATTACTAAAAAAAAGAGAATGCCAAAAACTGCCGTTAAATCCGACCAAAAGTACCAAAGTTGCCGTCAACGAAAGCAATGTCAATGTGTTTACATAGCTTGAAAAGCCCGTTGAAAAGAAGCCTTTGCCGGAATTAAAAACCCGTATCAGGCTCTGCGCCCTTTCTGCAAAAAGCACCAGAAAGTAGATCAAAAAGGTCCAGGAAATAGCAGTTTTCATAGTTCTCCTCCTCTTATTCTATTTTTCGTTTTTAATGTGAATGTGACAAGCCTTCATGGCTTCGATCGCGGTTTTGTGGCTCTCGGGAGTAACCCCTGCGCAGCCCGCCGCATCAACATAGATTGGGACATTCGGAAGCGTCGCCTTTGCCAAAATCGCGTTTGAGATCACGCATATGTCCGTGCACACGCCCACCAGCTCGATCTCATCGATCTTTGCAGCATTCTCGCTTAAAAAAGCCGCAAATTGCTGTGACCCGAAGGTGTACTTGTCAAAAATGTAGGTTCCTGCGGGAAGCACCTTTCCGGCCTTTAACGGATTTAATTCATCCGTGATCTGCCAGCCGTCGGTTCCGTACAAACAGTGCTTGACAGGAAGATTCTTTCCTTCCTCCGTTTCCATGTAATCCTCAAAGTGAGTGTCTCTGGTAAAACATACGATGGTGTCTTTGTCAGCCTTTTCAAGCTTTTCTTTGATGTACGGAATAACCTTCACACCCTCATCGTTTTTCAAGGCTCCGGTCAGAAAATCATTCTGCATGTCTACAACTACAAGTAATTTTGCCATAAAGTCCTCCCTACGTTGCGTATTGGAACTATTATAATACTTTTATCGAGCATTACAAGTCCTTATGCACTAATGGAATCCGAACCAAGGCGGCATGCTCGTAGCTGCTGATGTACCCAATACCGATATCTTAATAACTGCTTCATCCTATCCTAACTTTTTTAAATACTTTCTTTTTGAATATCAGATGGTTAAAAAATTCTATCTTTTTGAAGCCCTACCTATAGTTACCGTGGTACAGTTTCTTTGCCTCGTGATGTT
>JAILNG010000131.1 GCA_024691875.1 Lachnospiraceae bacterium
AAAAAGAGAAAAGTATGCCACAGTGGTAAGGAAAGAGACATTGTAGCATAAAAGAGAAAAAACATTTTTAAATTGACATAGGAGGAGTATGGAAGTTATTCAAACACAATTATTACTTGAGGCGATTACAAAAAGGATGGCGGTGGTAAAAAGAGCAATCAGAAAGGCAGAACAGGAGAAAGATTTTCCAGATGGACATCTCAGCGTGTCAAAGAATCCGAAACAGTGCAGGTTTTACTTGACAACCGAAGACGGGAACTTGAAAAAACAATATATTCCGGTGGGACAATCTGAATTTGTCAGAGCGTTGGCACAAAAAGAATATCGACAACGTTTTCTTAATATGGCGGAAAAAGAAATAAAAATTCTTGAAGACTTACAAGTACTTTTAAAAAAGAAAAATGCCGATCTTGTATACGAAAAGCTTGGTAAAGTACGAAAAAACCTGGTATCGCCTTATATAGTGACTGATAAGATGTATGTGGAAAAATGGCAGGCCCAGACGTTCAAAACTAACAATTTTATGGCAGAGAACAAGATTTATGATACGCAAAAAGGAGAAAAAGTCAGATCAAAATCGGAAGCTATTCTGGCGGACATCTGTTTCGGCCTGGGAATACCATATCACTATGAAAAACCTTTAAAATTAAGTGATGGTAGAGTTAGGTATCCTGATTTTACGTTGCTTAAGATATCAACAAGAGAAGAAATCTTCCTGGAACATTTCGGATTGATGGATGATGATGAATATTTTACGAAAAGTCTTGAGAAATTGGATGAGTACAGGGACAACGGAATATATCCCGGAAAGAATCTTTTGTTTACATATGAAACAGAAGATGCTCCGTTCGATATAAAAGGAATAAGAACGATGCTTAAGGAACTGTTTAATGTATAAAACGGATATAACCATAAAACATATAGCACGGGAAGGAATATTGGAAGGAATACATGGCAGAGCATATTGACGTTCACTTCAATGATTTGATATATTTGTATACGGATGTTGAGTGAATAAATAAATTTAAAAAAGCCAAAACTTTTGAAAATCGTACATTTTAAGATGATCGATATAAGCAAACAAGTTAGCTTCAGTAGAAAACAGGAGTAAATCAGATGAGCAAAATTTACATTACAGGACATAAGAATCCGGATCTGGACAGCCTTTGCAGCGCGTATGCTTACTCGGTTTTGAAAAGCCTGACGGATAAGGAAAACGAATACATTCCCGTGCGGGCGGGACATTTGAGCGACAGTGTGAAAGCAATCCTTAACACGCTCCGTATCGAGGCTCCGCAGTATCTCAGCAATGTTTACCCCAAGGTTTCGGATGTCATGTTGAAGCCGACGGAAAAGCTGGATGTTTCACAGCCGCTTACGGCCCTTGCAAAAAGCTACAAGGACACCACGCCTTCTGTGGTTCCGATATATGAAAACGGAAGATTTAAAGGCCTTCTCAGCGGCGAAGATATAACGATATATTTTATGCATAAGCTGGGAGAAGAAGGGCAGATCGCGGAAATCCCCACACTGGGAATGCTTCTCGGGAAAAGCGAAGCGCCGATACAGGAAGATGATCTTTTTGAAGAAGCAAAACTCAGCCTTTCCAATTCCAAGAAGAGAGGACTTGCTGTCTTTTCGGGGGATGAATTTACGGGCTATGTCAGCAGAAGATGCTTCCTGAAGGCACCTTCCTACAAGGTGATAATGGTGGATCATAATGAATCCAGGCAATCCATAACAGGCATAGAAAGTGCGGATGTCGTGGAGATCGTAGATCATCACAGACTTGACGCATCCAAAACAAATCTTCCCATCTTTATCGACACGGAACCGTTGGGAAGCACGTGTACAATTGTTTATAGGATGTTTTTAAGAAACAACATTGTTCCGGATGAATACACAGCAAAAGTTATGCTTGCAGGATTGATATCGGATACATTGATCCTTAAAAGTCCCACTACCACACAGATCGACAGAGAAACAGCCACGGCATTGGCAGATCTTTGCCATGTTGACATCGACACTTTCGGACGCATGATGTTTAGCCATGTGGAGAGCTTGGGCAAGAGAAATCCGGAAAGAACGATCCTTTCCGATTTCAAGAAGTACACGGAAAAAGGCGTCATGATAGGAATAGGGCAGTGCGAAGTGACCACATTGAACGATCTGGATGAATACATGCAGACGTATTTGGACAATCTGGAGATCGTGCGTGAGAAAAACGGACTCACATGGGCGGCTCTTATGATCACAAATGTTCTGAAAGAGAACAGTGTGCTTCTTACAACAGGATATAAAGCAGAAAAGCTGTTGCCCTATAAGCCTATTACGGAAAAAGTTTATGATATGCCAAATGTTATGAGCAGAAAGAAACAGTTGCTGCCCGAGATGCTTTATGCATTGTCCTCGGTAATTTCAGGATGATCCCGGGAAACAGGAAAATAAGTAAAAAGCCCCCGCCGGTCTCGGCGGGGGCTTCGCGTCACTGATCGGATTCGAACCGACGGCCTTTCACTTCGGAGGCGAACGCTCTGTCCAGCTGGGCTACAGTGACTTAAAAGTACCGTGTGATTATACAACAAGAGGATTTAAAAGTAAAGGAATGAAAAAAAGAAAGCAAGCGACAGGCAATGAAAGTTTTGGCTTTCGCACTTTCGGACTTGAAATACAGCGCGCATATGCGTTATAATTAGCTTTTATGAAGACGAATAAAAAATTTGAAACACCCGAACTTCAAAACGGAGTTCGTATAAACAAATATCTGAGCGATGCAGGCCTCTGTTCAAGACGTGAGGCTGATGTTTTTGTCGAAAAAGGACAGGTCACCGTGGACGGGGTTGTTGCACAAAACGGTACAAAGGTACTTCCGGGACAGGAAGTGGTTTTCTGCGGCAAACAGGTTTCAAGAGATGACAATCAGGTACTTATTGCTTTTTACAAGCCGGTGGGGATTGTATGCACCACAGACACAAAGCGTGAGCCTGACAATGTAATAGATTATATCGGCTATCCGAAAAGGATCTTTCCTATCGGAAGACTTGACAAGGACTCCGAGGGACTTTTACTCCTCACCAACGACGGTGATATCGTTAACAAGATCCTCAGAGCCGGAAACAGGCACGAAAAGGAGTATGAAGTAACGGTCAACAAGCCGATCACTCCGGAGTTTTTAAAGGGAATGGCTACGGGTGTACCGATCCTTGATACTGTAACAAAGCCTTGCAAGATCGAGCCCACAAGCAAAAAGAGCTTTAAGATCATCCTTACGCAGGGCTTGAACCGGCAGATCAGACGAATGTGTGAGTACTTTGATTATAAGGTTGTCAGCCTTAAAAGAGTCAGAGTCATGCATATAACCCTCGGCAGCCTTAAAGTGGGAGAATACAGACATTTGACCACCACCGAGAGGGAAGAACTTAAGAATATGCTTAAGAATTCCTCCAAGCTGGCGGCAAAGGACAGTGCGAAGAGCGGAAGAACAAACAACGGCGCTGAAAGCCACAAAAAATAATTGTGAAATGAGTGATCGATTGGCCATGGATAAAAATGAAATCATGAACGACCGTGAAAGAATAGAGTATCTTGTAGAACATCTCAACAAGGCAAGAATGACCTATGAGCAAAAAGATATAGAGATCATGTCCAACTTTGAGTACGACAAATTATATGACGAGCTCAAAGCTCTTGAAGAAAAGACCGGTTACGTCTTGTCGCAGAGTCCGACCATGAACGTGGGATATGAGGTCCTTTCGGAACTTCCCAAAGAAAGACATCCGTCTCCCATGCTTTCCCTGGATAAAACAAAGGAAACAGAAACTTTAAAGAGCTTTCTGGGCGATAAGGACGGCCTTCTTTCCTGGAAAATGGATGGACTTACAAATGTGCTGACCTACTCCGGCGGAGAGCTGGTTAAAGCGGTTACACGCGGAAACGGAGAGATCGGGGAGATCATTACCAACAATGCAAAAGTCTACAAGAACCTTCCCTTAAGGATACCTTACAAAGGAAACCTGGTGATCCGTGGCGAAGCCATAATTACCTACTCCGAATTTGAAAGGATCAATGAGGAGATCCCGGATGCAGACGCAAAATACAAGAATCCCAGAAACCTCTGTAGCGGAAGCGTGCGCCAGTTAAACAACGCCGTTACTGCGCAAAGGAATGTAAATCTCTATGTGTTCGGTCTGATCTCAACAGATCCCGATATGGGCTTCAAAACCCGCCACGAGGGCTTTGAATGGCTCAACTCCATCGGCTTTACCTGCGTTGAAGAAAGACTTGTAAACAAGGACAACTTCGATGAAGTTTTCTCGTATTTTAAAACTCAGGTTTCAAAAAATGATTTTCCGTCCGACGGACTTGTTTTAAGCTATGATGACCTGGAGTATTCGGCTTCTCTCGGTCGAACAGCCAAATTCCCCAGAGATTCCATTGCTTTTAAGTGGCAGGATGAAACTGCGGAGACTTCGCTGCTCAAAATAGAGTGGAGTGCATCGAGGACCGGACTCATTAACCCGGTTGCAGTCTTCGAGCCTGTGGAGCTGGAGGGAACAAATGTTTCCAGAGCAAGCATACACAATGTGTCCATAATGGAAGGACTGAAACTTGGCATCGGAGACAGGATCGAAGTTTTCAAAGCAAATATGATCATCCCGCAGATCGCAAGAAATCTGACACAAAGCGGTACTGCGGTACCTCCGGGGATCTGCCCCGTTTGTGGGACGGAAACTGAAGTCAGGGAAGATGACGGCGTAAAAGTCCTTATGTGCAACAATCCGGATTGCGCCGCAAAAAAGATCAAGAGTTTCTCGCTCTTTGTAAGCAGAGATGCGATGAATATAGAAGGAATTTCCGAAAACACCATCGAAAAATGGATAAACGAAGGGATTTTAAAAACCACACCGGACTTTTTCAGGATCGATCGGTTTAAGGAAAAGATCGTGGATCTTGAGGGCTTCGGAGAGAAGTCTTACGAGAATGCGCACAATGCTGTTGAAAAAGCAAGAAAGACAAATGCGGTCCGCGTTCTTTTCGGTATGGGAGTTCCAAACATAGGCATAGCTACGGCCAAGCTCATTTGCAAGCATTTCGGAAATGATATTGAAAAGATCCGCAATGCTTCCTATGAGGAACTGGTTGCAATAGACGGTATCGGAGATGTGATCGCGCGGGAATATGCGGATTACTTCAAACGAAAAGAAGTAAATGATGTTCTGGATGATCTGCTGAATGAGGTTGAACTTGAGAAGCAGCAGGAAAGCACGGCTGAACTCAAGTTTGACAATATGACGTTCGTTGTGACGGGCAGCGTGGAGAAATTCAAGAACAGAAATGAACTGAAGGCTTACATAGAGGAGCGCGGAGGAAAGGTTGCGGGTTCGGTAAGTTCCAAGACGGATTACCTTATCAATAACGACATCACTTCGAATTCCTCGAAAAACAAAGAGGCGAGAAAGCTGAACATCAGGATCATCAATGAAGATGAGTTTCTAAATCTCTGATGAGGAGATACGAACAGGAGACTTGAAATGCCCATTAAAGTACAAAACAGCCTTCCCGCAAAGAAGGTTCTGGAAAAAGAAAATATTTTCGTTATGGATGAAAAACGTGCATTAAAGCAGGACATCCGACCGCTTAAGATCGCTGTTTTAAACCTCATGCCCTTGAAAGAGGACACTGAAGTCATGCTGATGCGAAGCCTTTCCAACACACCTTTGCAGCTGGATCTGACCTTTCTCACCACAGCTTCATACGTGGGGCACAATACAGCCACCAGCCATTTGGACACCTTTTACATGACTTACGAGGACGTTAAGAACATCAAGTATGACGGACTGATCATCACCGGAGCACCTGTGGAGCTCATGCCCTTTGAAGAGGTGGCCTATTGGGAAGAACTGAAAAAGATCATGGCATGGTCGGAAACCAACGTTACGTCTACCCTGCACATCTGCTGGGGTGCTCAGGCAGGCCTTTACTTCCATTACGGTATTCCCAAAAAGGAGTTGGGTAAGAAGCTGTCAGGCATATACGAACACCGGGTCATGAACAGGAAAGAGCCACTGGTGCGCGGCTTTGACGATGTTTTCAACATCCCCCATTCCAGATACACGGAATCCGACAACGAAGCGATCAAAAAAGACAAGCGCCTTATGGTAATGGCGGAATCCGATGAAGCCGGCATCTTCCTTTGTATGGATAAGAAAAAGAGGCGGATCTTTGTCATGGGTCATCCGGAGTACGACAGGATGACGCTGGACAAGGAATACAGGAGGGATCTGGCAAAGGGCATAAACCCCGACATCCCCAAGAATTACTACCCCGGCAACGACCCCAAAAAGGAGCCTACGCTTTCCTGGAGAGGCCACGCCAATACACTTTACACAAACTGGGTGAATTACTACGTTTACCAGGTAACACCTTACGAATTATAAAATGATCTATCTTGACAATGCTGCCACCACAAAATTGAAAAAAAGCGCACTTGAAGCAATGCTTCCTTTGTTTACGGAAAACTACGCGAACCCTTCTGCCGTTTATCTTGCGGCGGGCAAAGCAAGGCGCGTGGTCGAAGGGGCGAGGGACACGTTCGCCAAAGGCCTTAATTGCAGAAGAGAAGAGATCTTTTTTACTTCAGGCGGAACGGAAAGCGACAACTGGGCCCTTTTCGGCGCAGCGGAAGCAATGTCCCGAAAAGGCAGGCATATAATTACTCAACAGACCGAACATCATGCCGTTCTGAACGTTTGTAAGGCTCTCGGGAAAAAAGGCTTTGAGGTGACTTATCTCGGTGTGAACAGTGATGGACTTCTTGATCCCGAGGATGTTAAGAGGGCTTTGAGACCTGATACGATCCTGGTTTCAGTAATGTATGCAAACAATGAGACGGGAGTCTTGCAGAAGATTGATGAGATCGGAGAGATCTGCAAAAAGAACAGAACGCTGTTTCACACGGATGCCGTTCAGGCATTCGGACACACGGAGATCGATCTCGAAAAGAGTCACATCGACCTTTTGAGTGCCTCTGCTCACAAGATCGGAGGACCAAAAGGGATCGGACTTTTATACAAGAATCTCGATACTGAGCTTCCGCCCTACATTTTCGGCGGAGGACAGGAGATGGGCTTAAGATCGGGAACCGAAAATGTTCCCGGAATCGCCGGCTTCGCGGCTGCATTTGAAAACAGAGGAGATGCGAAGGCTGTCAGCGAGTTGAGAAAATATATGACCGACAGATTGTTTAAGGAAATTTCCGGATGCGTGTTAAACGGAAGGGAAGAGGGAAGAATCCCCGGAACTCTTAATGTGAGCGTTGAAGGCGTGGCGGGAGAAAGTGTCCTTATGAGGCTTTCATCTCTCGGGATCTGTGCGTCAACAGGTTCAGCCTGCACGTCAAGAAGCGGAGAACCGTCTCACGTTCTGAAAGCGATGGGCTTTGACGACAGAAGATGCAATTCGTCGCTCAGATTTTCGCTTAACGAAGAAAATACAAAAGCCGAGATCGATGAAACGATCGAGGCTTTAAAGGATATAGTCAATGATTTTCGAGGAATGATCAACTGATTTAGGGAGGAAATGTAATGAGAAAGATGGTCTTGTCTATTTTTGTGGATAACACGTTCGGAGTTTTGAGCCGTGTTTCCGGGCTTTTTTCCAGAAGAGGCTATAACATCGACAGTTTGACTGTTGGAGAAACGGAAAATCCGGAGTACTCAAGAATGACTGTTGTGGTGACAGGCGACGAACAGATCCTGGATCAGATAAAAAAGCAGGTGGAAAAGCTGGAGGACGTTAAGGAAGTTAAGGAACTGAGCCCCGATTCATCAGTTTACAGAGAGCTGATCCTGGTTAAGATAGCAGCCACAAAGGAATCCAGACAGGGCGTTATTTCCATTGCGGAGATCTTCAGAGCAAAGATCGTAGATGTTACGCCGGAGTCGCTTACTGCCGAGCTTACGGGAGATCAGTCAAAGCTTGAGGCATTTCTTAAGCTGCTTTCCGATTACAAGATCCTCGAAATTGCCAGGACCGGGATCACCGGACTCAGCAGAGGAGTTTAAGGTTAATCGATTTTTTGGTTGTTTTTTTAGGGTTTAAAGTTTATAATTTTAAGCGGTAACTTTTGTCGAAATTATTAAAGCTACGCTCCGGAGGCGAAAATGAGTATCCTGTCACAATGTTGTGGCTTAACTCTGCTGGCGACAATAGTATATTTTTATTCATTCAGAAGAAAAATCCTGATCAAGACGGGACAGAATTATCTGCAGTTGGTTTTTGCAACCCTGATCTGTACTTTATTTGACATGCTTTCTATTTTTTGCATTAACCATGAAGCGACACTTCCCGCTATTTTTGTTGAGATCATTTGCAAGGCCTACGTGGCTTCATTGGTGAGCGTTTCCATTTTCGGATTGCGTTATCTTTGCGCAGATGTTTACAAGCATAATAAAGAATACAAAAAGGCGATGATCAGAGTCTACTCGATATGGATACTGATGATTGCTGTGATCTTTGCATTGCCTATTTATGTGGCATATGATGAAAGCGGCGTTGCCAAATACACGGAAGGCCCTTCGACTCTTGCCACTTACATATGTGTTGCTATTGTTATCATCATGATAGTTGTTACTACTGAGACCAACAAGAGGATCGTCAACATAAACAGAAGAAAAGTTGTTTATATTTGGATAGCCGCGTGGGTAGTGGCTGCCCTTATACAGTTCTTTAACAACGAACTTCTCATCGTAAGCTTCGGTGCAGCCCTTGGCGTTACGATCATTTACTTCGCTCTTGAAAATCCGGAGTCTAATCTTGACAGAAATACCGGATTCTTTAATGAGAATGCATTGGGGTTATATGCAAATCAGCATTTTAATGTCGGAAGAAGATTTTCGTTGGTTTATGTGGAAATCTCGCCTTACAGAAACGGCGGCAAAAAGCTGAGCCTGGAAGCTGACATACAGGAAGAGATCAATAGGTATGTCATGAGCTTTGAAAAGGGTGACATCTTCATCATCAATGAAAGTGAGTATTGCATGGCGTTTGAGTCGAAAGAGAATGCCAATGATGCTCTGGAACTTGTACGTGAACGCTTTAATTACGGTTGGGGCGTTAAGAAGAATGTTATCCTTCCGACAAAGTACATGTATGTTCCGAATTCCATGGAGTTTGAGGGTTGGGAATCCCTTTCTCAGGCGATCCGGTTCATAGGCTATTCAAGTTCCAACGTTAATGACGTGAATGTAGTCACTCCTTCTTCGCTCACGGATCTGGTCAAGGAAAGAGAGATCGAAGAGATCATCAGAGATGCCATTGACAATGACAGGATCGAGGCTTTCTATCAGCCCATCTATTCCGTAAAGGAAAACCGCTTTGTATCGGCCGAGGCTCTTGCCAGGATAAGAAGAGAGGACGGATCCATCGTGCCTCCGGGACTTTTCATTCCTGTAGCTGAGAAAAACGGAACTATCATCAAGATCGGCGAGATCGTTTTTGAAAAAACATGCCAGTTACTTTCAAGAGAAATGCTTCATGAACGTTTTGACGTTGATTACATCGAGATCAATCTTTCCACCGTTCAATGCTCCTATGAATGCCTGGCGGATTCATTTGTTGCGATCATGAACAAAAACCATGTGGATCCGACGTGGATCAATCTCGAGATCACCGAAACGGGATCGCTGGCTGAAAAGAACATTCTCTTAAGAAACATGAACGAACTCATGATCTACGGAGTCACTTTCTCACTTGATGATTTCGGAACAGGCAACTCAAATCTGAATTACATTATGGATATGCCTGTTAGGATCGTTAAATTCGACAGAGAAATGATCAGTGCATACTTTGTAAATGATAAAGCAAGGCATATAATGACTTCCACAATAAAGATGCTTCTTGATATGGGATTTGACATTGTGGCAGAAGGTGTAGAGAATAAGGAACAGAGTGAAGAGATCCGTAAACTCGGTGTTTCTTACATTCAGGGATATTACTATTCAAAGCCGCTTACAAGGGGAGATTACATCAACTTCCTTGAAACCGGCACAAATACGGCAGAATTTTAACTGCCGGATACGCGGATATGGTGGAATTGGCAGACACGCCAGATTTAGGTTCTGGTGCGCGAGCGTGCAGGTTCAAGTCCTGTTATCCGCATGGATATAATGAATCACAGAATTAGCCGGATGAGGTCTCCGGTGTATAATATTTTCTTTTAAGGGCTTACAAATTACCGCGATATGGGGGCGGAGAAGACTCATGAAGAAGGCAGAAGGTAAAAACAAAAAGTCTTTATATGCACAGACAATAAGTTCGATGGTTGTTATAGTTGTCGGACTTATTTTTGCATTAGTTTTTTTCAGGGTGATCGTTAAGGTCAACGAATTTTATCCGGAGGCGGCCATTGCACTAAATAACTGGTTCCAGCTGATGGCGGTCATCGCGTTTCTGTTGAGTATCGCAGCGGGCGGCGCTGTTTATTGCGCAATCTCGCTGAACTCATCCAAGGATCTGGCGGAGAGCATGCAAAAGCTTTCTACAGGTGCAAGATCCATCGAAAATCAAAGTCTGGTCATTAATTCTTTCAGCACAATTTTCTATTATGCATGCTTCATAGATGTTAAAGAGGACAGCTTCTACGAGATCCTGCCTCAGGATTTTATTACTTTCATTTTTGGAGAAAAGGGCAGATTTTCTTCGGCCTACAAGCGTTTTGTGGATGAAACGGTTTCTTTTGAATTTCAGGATGAAATGCATGAATTCTGCGACATCTTCACTATAGATCAAAGATTGGGAAATCAGAAGAGCGTGACGGGTGAATTCATCAGCAATTACGTCGGTTGGACGAGAACCTATCTGATCGCTTCCGAAAGGGATGCAAAGGGCAAGGTTACAAAAATGCTGCTCGGTTTCCAAAAGATCGATGCGCAGAAGAGACATGAACTGCAGATGCAGGAGGCGCTTAAGAGTGCTTTGGAATCCGCAAACAGTGCAAACAATGCCAAGTCGGATTTTCTTTCGCGTATGAGCCATGACATCAGAACACCCATGAACGGTATCGTAGGAATGACGGCGCTGGCTCTCACCAGACTTGATGATAAGGAAAGAGTTGCTTACTGCCTTGAAAAGATCTCCGATTCGGGTAAACATCTTTTGATGCTGATAAATGACGTGCTTGACATGTCCAGGATCGACACCGGAAGACTGGAGCTTTCCGAAGAAAAGTTCTCACTTTCGGATCTCACGGATAACCTTGTTACATTGATACATTCACAGACGGATGCCAAGCATCAGGATCTGATCTGTAACGTTGTGAACGTGGAACATGAAAATGTTATCGGAGATCCCACAAGACTTGAAGAAGTCTTCCTGAATCTTGCGGGGAATGCGGTCAAGTACACCGGAGAGAACGGAAGGATCAAGATCTCTATCTTTGAAAAGTTCATTAAAAACGGAATGGGATTCTACGAATTTGTGATCGAGGACAACGGTATCGGAATGTCCGAAGAATTCATGAGCCACATTTTTGAACCATTCTCGAGAGAATACAACGAGAAGACCAAGAATGTTCAGGGAACGGGACTGGGACTTGCGATAGCCAAAAACATCATCACCATGATGAATGGGGAGATGAGAGTGGAAAGCAAGATCGGAAAGGGTTCCACCTTTACTGCCAGCTTCTGTTTAAAGATACAGGAAAAGCCCGAAGAAAAGTACAACAGCTTCAACGGAATTCATGTGCTGGTTGCGGACGACAACCGTGTGTCCTGTGAAAACAATGCCACAATGCTTCGAAGCATCGGCATGAGATCCCAAAGTGCTTACGGCGGTCAGGAAGCCATTGACCTGATGATCTCTGAAGCAGAAAAGGGCGATCCCTTCAAACTGGCTCTGATTGACTGGAAAATGCCTAAGGTTGACGGGATCAAGACGATCAAAGCTGTTAATGCCGCTCTCGGCAAAGAAGCACCGGTTTTTGCCATCTTTGCATATGATTGGACGGACATAGAGATCGAGGCAAGAAGACACGGCGTCAAGACCTTTATCTCGAAACCTCTCTTTAAATCACGTGTTATCGGTGCGATGCATCAGATGCTCGGAGATGTAACGGAAGAGAAAAAGGAGACCGAGCTCAAGAAATTCATGGAAAACGATTTCCATGGAAGAAGGGCACTTTTGGTTGAAGATAACGAGCTGAACACCGAGATCGCAAAGGAATTGCTGGAGATGACCGGAATTTCAGTAGAATGTGTTTCAAACGGCGCTGAAGCGGTGGAGGTGGTTTCCGATAGAGGTTCGGATTACTTTGATATCATCTTTATGGACATTCAGATGCCTGTAATGAACGGCTACGATGCAACAAAAGCCATTCGTGCGCTGCCTATCACCGATGCAAAGACGATACCCATCATTGCGATGACAGCCAATGCTTTCATGGCGGATGTTCAGGAGGCAAAGAACTCCGGAATGAACGAACATGTTGCAAAGCCCGTGGATCTGAACAAGTTACGCGAAGTAATGACAAAATGGCTGGGATAAAATGAGATTATCCCCCTTATCGTTTACGGTAAGGGGGGATATTTTTTTCACACGCAGTTTGACAGCTGCCTGCTCACACGCACAAGTTTGACAACTTGTGCGAACGCTGCTTCGCAGCTACTTCCAAAACAAGAACCCATCCTTGAAAGCAAGCTTTCGGACGGGCTCTTGTTTTGTCCGTTGTGAGCAGTAGGTTGAGCTTAGTGCAAATGAGCTATTCAGGCAGGTGGAAATGAGTTATTCAGGCAAGTGGAAATGAGCTGTTCAGGCAAGTGGAAATGAGTTATTCAGGCAAGTGGAAATGAGTTATTCAGTCAAGTGGAAATGAGTTGTTCAGGCAAGTGGAAATGAGCTGTTCAGATTAGGTGAAACCTCCAATTCAGTTTAGCATTTTATCACAAATATAACCCTTATTCCTTTACAAATGCTGTTTTAAATCGTATAATACCCGTTATGAGCAAATTAATGAAATTCTTAAAACCATATGTTAATGTAGCAATTCCGGCACCGTTGTTCAAAATGTTCGAAGCGGTACTGGAACTTTTTGTACCTCTTGTGATGAAAGAGATCATAGACATCGGTATCGAAAACAACGACAAGACGTACATCCTGCAACACGGCCTGATCCTTGTGGGACTTGCGGCGGCAGGTCTCATAATGTCTGTTACAGCTCAATTCTTTGCAGCAAAAACAGCCGTTGGATTTTCAAAGGATCTGAAGTCATCACTTTTCAGGCATATACAAACTCTTAGCTTTTCCGAGCTTGATACGGTGGGTAACGCAACGTTGATAAACCGTATGACTGCGGACTCCGACAAACTGCAAACAGGCATAAACATGACGCTCAGACTTTTCCTGAGATCGCCTTTCATTGTCTTCGGCGCTGCGATCATGGCTTTCACCATTGACAAGAAGAGCGCGCTTTTCTTCTGCGTGGCGATCCCCTTGCTTTCAATCGTTGTCTTCGGAATCATGCTCGGAACAGTACCTCTTTACAAAAAGGTACAGGCTGCTTTGGACAAGAGCCTCTTGACGGCGGGAGAGAATCTGGACGGACTCAGGGTCATCCGTGCTTTTAATATGCAAAAGAAAGAGGAAAAGAGATTTAAGGAGGAGACGGAGGACTACGCTTCAAAGGCCATCTTTTCATCAAAGGTGTCTTCACTTTTAAATCCCATTACTTTTATTATTGTAAATGCTGCCCTTATCGCCATTCTTTACAACGGATCCGCAGAAGTGAATACAGGCGATCTGACAAAGGGCGAATTGATCGCTATCGTAAATTACATGTCCCAGATCTTGGTTGAACTTATCAAGCTTGCGGACCTTATCATATTGCTTACGAAGTCTCTGGCTTCGGCAAACAGAATCAGTGAGGTTTTTGAGATCGGTGAAAAGCGTTGAATTCAAAAATGTATATATGAAGTACGCCGGAGCGGGAGATTATTCTCTTGAGGACATCTCTTTTTCGGCTGAAAAGGGTGAAACCATAGGTGTTATCGGAAGTACCGGCTGCGGAAAGACTACGCTTGTGAGCCTTATACCGGGATTTTATCCCGCTGCTTCCGGTGAAGTTTTGGTGGATGGTAAAGATGTGAAGAATTACGATCCGGAGGAACTTAAAAACAAGGTGGGTTTCTGCTTCCAGCATTATTACATGTTTAAAGGAAGCATATACGAAAACGTTGCTTTCGGAAAGCCCGGTGCGACTGATGATGAAGTGAAGGAAGCCTTAAGGATAGCACAGGGACTTGATTTCGTAATGGATAAGCCGGGACAGCTGAAAGAACCTGTTGCGGAAAAGGGAACAAATCTTTCGGGAGGCCAAAAGCAAAGACTCATGATCGCGAGAGCTTTGGTCAGGAAACCGGAGATCCTGATACTTGACGATTCCTCATCGGCTTTGGATTATGCAACGGACAGACATTTAAGAGAGGCGATTAAGGAACTGAAAGGAATGACGGTTTTTATCGTGTCACAGAGAACAGCTTCCGTTCTTCACGCAGACAAGATCATTGTACTTGAAGACGGAAAGATTGCAGGTATCGGTACACACGAAGAACTTTTGAAGAATAATTCGGTTTATAAGGAAATCTATGAAAGCTGCACAAAAGAACAATAAACAGACAACAAAAAAACTTTTTTCATATATTAAGAAGCAACTTCCGCTGGTAGTGTTCTCTGTTTTGCTTGCTGCCGCGTGGGTGGTTCTGACACTCTATATCCCGGTGCTTACCGGTGATGTGATCGACCTCTGTGTGGAAAATGGTTTGACAGATTTGGATGCAATAGTAAAGATCCTTGTAAAGATGGGGATCTGCATCATCGGAGCAGCCGTTTCCCAATGGCTTTTAAGCGTCAGCAACAACAGAACGGCTTACAAGGTGGGACTCAACATCAGAGAAGATGCTTTTATGAAAATGAACAGGCTTCCTGTGGGATATTTTGATTCGCATGCCCGCGGCGACATAATGAGCCGTATGACGAACGACATTGAACAGGTTTCTGATGGATTGCTCATGGGTTTCACAAATCTTTTTACCGGTGTTCTTACCATTCTTATGACACTTGTGATCATGATGATCTTAAATCCTCTGATCGCTGCTGTTGTAGTTGTGGTTACCCCGGTTTCTCTCTTTGTTTCCGCTTTTATTGCCAAACGCAGTTACTCCATGTTCCAAAAACAGTCCGGAACAAGAGGAGAGCAGACCGCATTCATTAACGAAAGCATAGAGAATCAGAAGGCAGTCAATGCCTATGGAATGACAGGAGACAGACAGGGAAAGTTTGACGAGATCAACGGCAGGATGGCAAAGTACTCATTAAGAGCGATATTTTATTCTTCACTTGTAAATCCCTGTACCCGTTTTGTAAACAGCCTTGTTTACGCGGGCGTAGGTGTTTTCGGCGCAATAGCAGCCGTAAACGGCGGGATCACAGTTGGTCAGCTTTCTATCTTTTTAACATATGCAGGAAAGTACACAAAACCTTTTAACGAGATCTCAGGTGTAATTACGGAGTTCCAGAATGCTTTTGCTTGCGCGGCTCGAGTTTTCGAGTTTTTGGAGGAAAAAGAGCTTTCTGACAAAGCATCGGACAACACAGCCGAGGTAAAGGACAGGGAAAACATCGTTAACATCGATCATGTAAGCTTTTCATATGTTTCGGAAAAGCCTCTCATACAGGATTTTAATCTGAAGGTAAAGGAAGGACAGAAGATAGCTATTGTCGGCCCTACCGGCTGTGGAAAGACTACTCTTATCAATCTTCTTATGAGATTCTATGATGTGAATGAGGGAAGTATTAAGCTTCGTGGCATTGATATCAGAGAAATGTCGAGAGAAGAGCTCAGACAGAATGTTGCAATGGTACTTCAGGATACATGGCTCCGACACGGAACCGTGAGAGAGAACATAGCGCTAAACTCACCCGAGGCTACTGATGCGGACATCGAAGAGGCTGCAAGAAAGGCTCATGCTCTGAGCTTTATTAAAAGACTGCCCGCAGGTTTCGACACCGTTTTAAGTGAGAACGGGGACGAACTTTCCCAGGGGCAGAAGCAGCTCATTTGTATTGCTCGTGTAATGTTAAAAACCCCGCCCATATTGATCCTGGACGAGGCTACTTCTTCTATAGATACAAGAACCGAAATTAAGATTCAAAAAGCGTTTAACACAATGATGGAAGGAAGAACAAGTTTCGTAGTGGCTCACAGACTTTCTACCATACAGACTGCCGATGTCATTCTTGTAATGAAGAGCGGCAATGTCATTGAAATGGGTAATCATGAAGAACTCATGGCGAAAAAAGGATTTTACAGCGAACTGTATTACAGTCAGTTCTGACGTCTTCCTCCGGTGAAGGAACTGAGGCCTATCTTTTTCTTCTGTTTCTCTCTCTGGAGTTGCATGAGAAAAGTGGACAGCTTGGCATTTCTTTCGGAGAAATGGCAGCCATACAGGCTTTCGGTTACTTTCGGAGCAGACTGGCATCTCACGATCTTAGCGCTCATGGCAAGACGTGTCTTGTCGGGAAGCATAATGTTAAGGCGCACCATTCTGCCTATATCAAATTCTTCTTTTGAAATAAAAGCAAACCCGGTTTCACTGATGTCCTTAATAAGAGCATGGTGGGGCTTGGGGCCGGATTCCGTAAAATAAACCACATTCATCATTTCACCGATTGGAACACGGAAATTGTTTCTGCGGTTTTTTGATTCCGCTTCACCAAAAAGTTCTATCGCATGAAAATGACGGCCTTTAAAGGATACGGCCTGAACCTGAATGTTACTCCATACATAACAAACGTTTTTTACGATTACGGTGAGATTTGCTGTATAATCCTGAGGGAACCCCAATAATTTGCCGTCAATGATGATGGGCTCCAATAAAAGGATGTTTTTGTACGTCAAAGCAACAACAGCATCAAAGCTACCTTTCGCCTTGTTTGTACGAACGTCGAGCTTCACTTGCTGTCCCGGTGTGAAATCCGATACAGTCATTATTCCTACCTTTCACTTTTGTGGTACATTATATTTTACAATAATTCTTTGAATAATACAACTTTTTTATATTTTCGATATTGAGATGGAGACTTTATTATGCTAAAATGCCTCCTAAGGAATTGGTAAATTGATAATAAGTTGTTGTGATGTTATTATTAAGTTTGATTCCGAATTATAAAATATCAGAAAGGCAACAGTTATGCGCGCACATTATGAAATGCTTTTAAGAGATGCAGAAAAGAGAGCAAAGAAGTCATTACGCTTTCAGGTCAGAGACAAGTCATCTGTTAAATATGGCGGTTTTAAGGACGGAAAGAATGTTATTCAGCCGAAGTTTTCAATTTACAGAGTTGTTAATATGGCTGCGGTTTACATGAACAGTGAAACGAATCTTTACAAGAGTGATGAACTCAAGGAAGCCATTCTGTTGGGACTGGATTACATTAAAAGAGAGCAGAGACCGAACGGTACCTTTGATCTTGTGGACTGTAATTTCTTTTCCGGACCGGACACGGCCTTTTGCGTCAAGAGGATATTGCCTTTTTACAAATATGTTTTAAAGAATCCGGATGCTCCTTCGGCAACGGAATTTGCCGCAAAGCTGCGTGAGATCGTATATGCTGCAGCAAACGGAATGGTTGAAAGCGGTTTCCACACACCCAATCACAGGTGGGCTATAGCTTCCAATCTTTTGGAATGCTGGAAGCTTTTCGGTGATGAGAAATTTAAAACTCAGGCTGAAAAATATCTTGCGGAAGGCATAGACTGCACGGACGAGGGTGAGTACGCCGAGCGCTCCGCCGGTAATTACAACAGGATCAACAACGATGCAATGATCACGATCGGAGAGATCCTTGGAGAGGAAAAGTACATTGACTGTGCAGACAAAAACCTCAACATGATGCTGACCTATCTTGAACCGGACGATTCCATCTTTACCAATAACTCAACCCGTCAGGACAGAGGTGTAAAGATCTATCCCAGAGATTACTATTTTGAGTATCTCTATATGGGTAAGAAGAGAAACAACGAAAAGTTCCTTAAGGCAGCCAATTATATTATGGCTCTTAACCACAGAAAGGAACATTATCCGGAGTTTCTCATCAATTTTATGCTTTATCCCGAGCTCATCGACCTTGAATTCGACGGCTGCGGTTACGACACGGAATATGATGCGTTCTATAAGGAATCCGGAATAGTCAGAAGAAGAAAGAACAATTGGTCCTATACCATCATCAACAATGCAACGAACTTTGTATGGTTCCAGAACGGCGATCTTTGCCTGAGCCTTAAGCTGGGGGCCAGCTTCTGCGAGCACAGAGCTTTTAAGAGCGAGAGTCTGGAAAAGGTCGGCGAAGGATATGCCTTAAAGGAAAGGATGAAAGGCTGGTACTACCTGCCCTTCGGAGAATACAGAGGCACTACCGACTGGTGGAAGATGGACAATCAGAATACCAGGAACAAGCTTTCGGGACCGAACATGGATTTCGATGTGAAGGTTAAGGAGATCGAGGACGGTCTGGAAGTTAAGATCAAGGTGTCGGGAGTTGACAGAGCACCGCTGCGTTTGGAACTGGCTTTTGACGCGGGTGCAACCATTGTCAGCGACCATTTCGACATTGAGGGGCTTGCCGGAGAATGCATGATCGCGAAAGACGGCATGGTGACAGCAACCCGAGGAGATTACGCAATTGAAGTCGGACCCGCATTTTACGATCACGATTTTGTGGCGGGTAAGTTCGGAAGCGAGGGAAGAAGCCCTCAGTGCTTCACGGTTTACTTTACGGATACGACTGAATTTGAAAGAACAATTACAATCAAGGCTAAAGACGGAGTTATGTACTAAAAGGAGGGAAACATGTCTGTTATTGAAAGCTTAAAGGGGAAATCGTTCCTCAAACTTATGGATTTTTCCGCTGAGGAAATTCTTGCACTGATCAATCTTGCCGCTGATTACAAGGAGAAGAAGAAAAAGGGGATTTTTCATGACACTCTTAAGGGCAAGAACGTAGCACTTATTTTTGAAAAAACATCCACCAGAACACGCTGCGCATTTGAGGTTGCGGCACATGATCTGGGAATGGACGCTACCTATCTGGATCCCAAGAGTTCACAGATCGGAAAGAAGGAGAGTATTGCGGACACTGCAAGAGTTCTCGGAAGAATGTTCGATGGTATCGAGTATCGCGGCTTCGGTCAGGATATCGTTGAGGAACTGGCAAGATACGCGGGTGTTCCCGTTTGGAACGGACTCACAAATGAATTCCATCCCACACAGATGCTGGCAGACATGTTGACTATCAGAGAGCATTTGGGCTCTCTTAAGGGCAAGAAACTTGTTTATCTCGGTGATGCACGTTATAATACAGGTAATTCACTGATGGTGGTTTGTGCAAAGCTCGGGCTTGATTTTGTCGCATGTGCGCCTAAAAAGTACTTCCCCGAAAGTTCTCTTGTAGAAAAGTGCAAGGAATTTGCAAAGGCATCGGGAAGCACTGTCACCCTTACGGAAGATGCTATGGAAGGCACAAAGGGAGCAGACGTTATCTATACGGATGTCTGGGTTTCCATGGGAGAGCCTGATGAGATCTGGGAAGAGAGGATTAAGGAACTCACACCTTACAAGGTTACAAAGAAGATCATGGCAAATGCCAACGGAAATGCGATCTTCATGCATTGCCTGCCCGCCTTCCACGACCTTAAGACAGAGATTGGTCGTGAAATGGGCGAGAGATTCAATTTCAGTGAGTTGGAAGTTGAAGACGAAGTGTTTGAATCATCACAGTCTGTAGTCTTTGACGAAGCAGAAAACAGAATGCACACGATCAAAGCCGTAATGGCTGCAACTCTCGGAGCATAAAATGTTGAAGAGATTTAGAAAGTTTATTTCAGACAAAGGTCTTGTTAAAGAAGTTTTAAACATGATCATGGGCATCCTTATAGTGGTTGCCCTTTTGGTTTTTTCTCTTACAAAAAATCTGATCAGCATTTGTGCGGTCATTCTTCTGGGAGCGTTGATCAACATTTTTAACGGACTTTTTATGATCCGATCCAAAGAAAAGAAAACCATGGGCATGTCCATGATAATGCTTGGGATCGCGATCATTCTGATCTTTGTGATCTATGCATCACAGGGCTACATTTTCTGAGTTTTTTTGATAAAAAATAAGATACTTTCGTTTGGGAGGCTTATATGATATTCGCCGTTGATGTGGGTAATACAAATATAACATGTGCGATCATGGAAAAGATGGAGGTTAAGACTTCCTTCAGGATCACTACAAAATTACAGAGAACTTCCGATGAATTCGGCATCACTTTTACCGAATTTCTTAAAAACGGAGGCATAGACATTAAGAAGATCGAAGACGTTATAATCGTCTCCGTTGTTCCGGCAGTAATGCATTCTCTTGTAAACGGTATTGTAAAGTACCTGGGAAAGAAGCCAATTATAGTTGGAGAGGGAACCAAGACCGGACTCATGATCAAGACGGCAAACCCGAAGGAGATCGGCGCAGACAGGATCGTAGATGCGGTGGGAGCTTTTGAACTTTACGGCGGACCGGTCATAGTCTGTGATTTTGGAACAGCAACAACTTACGATCTTCTTACGGAGGACGGAACATTTATAGCGGGTATTACAAGCCCGGGACTCAGGATCTCGGCAAATGCATTGTGGAATGACACAGCGAAACTGCCTGAGATTGAGATCGAGCTTCCGCCATCTATTTTAGCGAAAGATACGGTCACCAGTATGCAGGCGGGACTTGTCTACGGCTGCATAGGACAGACCGAATATATTATAAGAAAGGTGATTGAGGAATCAGGCTTTAAGAATGTCAAGGTAGTTGCGACGGGCGGACTGGGAAGATTGATCTCTGAAAATTGCGATGCAATAAAAACCTATGACAGAGACCTTACAATGAAAGGTCTTTGGCTGATTTATCAAAAGACTAAGAAATGATTGAGATCGGAAATTTAAAATTTGACGGTATCGTTTTGGGACCTATGGCAGGCGTTACAGATCTGCCGTTTCGCCTTTTATGTAAAGAATGCGGAGCAGGCCTGATCTACACCGAAATGGTCAGTGCCAAGGCGATCACCTATCACAACAAGAATACGGAAGATCTTTTGCGGATAGCGGATGAGGAACGTCCGGTTGCACTGCAGCTTTTCGGCTCGGAGCCCCTTGTAATGACCGAAGCGGTCGGTATGCTTGAGGAAATGAACATCAAGGCAGACATCATTGACATCAATATGGGCTGTCCCGTACCTAAGGTGGTTAATAACGGAGAGGGTGCTGCGCTCATGAAAAACCCTGATTTGATCGAGAAACTTGTCAAAGCTGCCACAGACGGAACTAAAAAGCCTGTAAGCGTAAAGATCCGCAAAGGATTTGAAGAAAACGAAGAAAATGCCACGGAATGTGCTTTGGCTGCTGAAGCGGGAGGCGCAAAACTGGTGGCTGTCCATGGCAGAACCAGAGAGGATTACTATTTTGGAAAAGCGGATTGGGGATGCATAAAAAGAGTTAAAGAAGCTGTGAAGATCCCGGTGATCGGAAACGGAGACATTTACACTCCCGAAGACGCCAAGCATATGCTTGAGGAAACCAATGTAGACGGAATAATGGTGGCAAGAGGTGCGCAGGGAAATCCCTGGATCTTTAACAGGATCAGGACTTATCTCGAAACAGGAAAGCTTTTACCGGAAGCCACTTTAAACGAACGGATCGAAATGGCGCTCAGACATGCAAGAATGGAGATCGACTTTAAAGGCGAGTACACAGGCATCAGAGAAATGAGAAAGCATGTTGCGTGGTATATGGCAGGTTTTCCCGGTGCATCAAAGCTCAGAGATAAGGTGAATTTCATCGAAAGTTATGAGGAACTGGAAAAAATATTGAATTTATACTTGCATTGATCTATATGTTGTGCTACAATGTCACGCATTAACACGATAAAGTGTAAAATAAAGCTGTAGATGGATCTGAAAAAAGGATCAAAAATTGGACAGCAAAAGGAGATTACTATGGAAAAGTTTAAGGTCGGTATTCTCGGCGCTACGGGAATGGTTGGACAGAGATTCATTTCCTTGCTTGAGAATCATCCTTGGTTCGAGGTTGTTGCCGTTGCTGCAAGCCCCAGAAGCGCAGGAAAGAGCTATGAAGAGGCTGTGGGAGATCGTTGGAAGATGACCACCCCTATGCCCGAGGGAGTTAAGAAATTAACCGTACTCAATGTAAATGAAGTTGAGAAGGTTGCTTCTCTCGTGGATTTCGTTTTCAGTGCCGTTGACATGACAAAGGACGAGATCAAGGCAATCGAGGAAGCATATGCAAAGACGGAAACTCCCGTTGTTTCAAACAACTCGGCTCATCGTTGGACCCCTGACGTTCCCATGGTTGTTCCGGAACTCAACCCCGAGCATTTTGCAGTGCTTGAAAGTCAGAAGAAGAGACTCGGAACAAAGAAGGGCTTCATCGTTGTAAAGCCCAATTGCTCCATTCAGAGCTATACACCCATGCTTCACGCTCTTAAGGAATTTGAGCCCACAGTTGTTGTTGCAACTACTTATCAGGCTATTTCCGGTGCAGGAAAGACATTTAAGGATTGGCCCGAAATGGTGGACAATGTGATCCCTTACATCGGCGGCGAAGAAGAGAAAAGTGAGCAGGAGCCTCTGAGGATCTGGGGTAAGGTTGAAAACGGACAGATCGTTAAGGCAGAAACACCTGTCATTACAACTCAGTGCATCCGCGTTCCCGTTTCTGACGGACACACAGCAGCAGTTTTTGTAAGCTTCAAGAAGAAACCCACCAAGGAGCAGATCCTTGAAAGATGGAAGAATTTCAAGGGACTTCCTCAGGAACTCGATCTTCCTTCAGCTCCCAAGCAGTTCATCACTTACTTTGAAGAAGACAATCGTCCTCAGGCAAAGCTGGATCGCGATTCCGAAAAGGGAATGGGCGTTTTTGCGGGACGTCTTCGTGAAGATAAGGTTTACGACTGGAAGTTTGTGGGGCTTTCACACAACACAAAGCGCGGTGCCGCAGGCGGTGCGATCCTTTCAGCTGAACTTCTTGTTGCTCAGAAGTACATTGAGAAAAAGAACTAAAGACTAAAAGACTAAAGCTTGTGAGAGATCACAAGCTTTTTTTTATTATCGTAAATAAATGGCAGATAACGATATAAAATTTTCGTAAAGTTTTGTTGAAAAGGCTTTTCTTTTGCAATATGCACAAAAAAAGTGTTGTATTTAACTAATATTTAGGTTAAAATCATCATAAGTATTTGGAGGAACCAAATGGACAATCTCAGGAAAAACAACGAAGAATTGAATGCTATGATCGATTCTCTTCTGGGGTACACCCAGGACTATGTTTTCGTTAAGGACGAAAATTCGGTTTACGTTGCGGCTTCCGATAGTTTTGCGAAGCTCTTTGGATATAATGCCGGTGAAGAAATCGTTGGAATGGATGCTGTAGAATTAAACGGTAACGAAAGCATCGGAAACACTTTGAGAGAAGGGGACTATAAGATAATGGTTACCGGTGAACCCATTTTGAATTCTCTGGAGGAAGGAAAGATCACCGGCCGAAGCATGATGTGTACATTGTCCACTTCAAAATATCCCATTTTCGATAAAAACAGAAATGTCATCGGGAT
>JAILNG010000133.1 GCA_024691875.1 Lachnospiraceae bacterium
CAGGTGTTGATGTTGATATCGGCGTTGGCGTAGGTGTAAACGTTGGCGTAGGTGTAAACGTGGGAGTGGGCGTCGGCAGGTTTACTCTGCTCAGATCTATGCACAAAGCAGCGCGCACGGCGATCGCACTTTCATAAGATCCGTAGTAACCGTAAAGATTGATCCCACCGCTTTGAAGTACCAGCATTGCGAGGTGAGGATCGTAGCCCGGTGTTCGAAGCCACCAGATGCATGAAAGCTCTCCTTCTTCGGGATTCGATCGGGCCACCGCAGAAGCTCCCCGTTCAGCTGCATAGACTGTTGCAGTACAACGACGTAAAGCATCGGAAGCATTGGGGTCGCTGTTAAAACCATATGAAGGATTTACAGCTTCGCTATAGGAAAGAAGAAATACATTGTCTTTTGTATCTTTTCCGCCCGCCGTTCCGTACTCCGGATTATCCCCGTTCTTTAGTTCCTTCGTTTTTATCCTGTATTGTTCTTCTTCATCGAAGGCCGTATTAAAGAAATCCTCATTCAGCCATTTACGAAGAGTGCAGTCCGCCCATGTAATATCGGAAAACTCTTCATTATATTTTATAAGATCCAGCACATGCCTGCTCAGAACCAGAAGTTCATTGTTCGTGTTCGACAGAACTATCCATTCGATGGGTTCCTTGCCGTTTCCGATGTTATTGTCCTGTTCGTAGGCGCCGAATTTAAAAGTGTCTCCGGCTTTCAGCTTAGTCAGATCCACTGTCGATGTCGGTGTGGGAGAGGCTGTAGCAGCCGCAGATGTCGGTGTTGCGGCAGGTGTTGTCTTTTCATCCTGCTTTGGCGTTACAGCAGGCGTCACCTTGATATTCGGCGTCGGTGTATCCGTCACAGCAGGAAAGTACTCAGTTTCAGGCACTTCTATATAAATGGGGAAGGGGTAAACCGCCCATTCTTCCTCAGTCGTCGGAAAATCTGCCAATGTTATCATGCCCGCAGGTGTCGGCGTCCCGCCTCCCGCAATCTCCGTAGGATACGGTGTATTCGCCGGGTCTGCGGTTTTTGTGGGCGACGTCTCACCTGCGCCTGTCGGAACAGGTGTTCGTATAACGGAAACTCCCGGTACGTCAGGGACATCAGGCACGTCCGGAACCCCCGGGATCTCACTCTTCCTCGTTCTTTTTGCTGAGACAACCCCTATTATCAGACCTATGATCAAGCATATCAAAACCAATGATGCGATCATAACAATTTTTTTGTTAGAAGGTTCGTTCTTTCTTTTCATACAACACCTGCTTTCTGCTTTAGCTCAGCGCCTTAAGCACCGCTTCTCTTGAAATCTCCTCCACCATCAGACTGTTCACCGCTTGGTTAATATGCTTCACGTAATGTGCATCCGAATCTGTTATGATCTTGCACTTTTCCAGATAGGGGTGTTCTTTTCTCAATCTGTGGAGATTTGCCATATTTTTAAGCTCCGCCGTTTTAAACTTGGAATCCGGCGGTATGAAGCCCAGTTGGGAAAGGAGCGATGTTGTGGTCTTGTCCAGATGAGCGGGGATCATTATCCCGTTGTACGATGCCACAAGATCAAAAACATCATCAAAATCAATGTCTGTGGCATTTATCAAGAGTTTTGACAGTCGTCCGATCTCTTCATCGTCCTCATTCATGATCTGCTGTTTTCCGAAGATCTTTTCATTGTTTTCCACATTCATCAGATGCTCGTATACGTAAGCGTCGTACCTCAAAGCATCATCAAGCGTGGGAAACAGGCAGACCACATGGATCTCTTCGGATGTGGTGAGCTCCATCCCGGGAATACCCAGGATTCCATAGAACTCACAGGCTTTTAAAAAAGGCTCGCAATTTCTGCAGGAGTTATGGTCCGTGAGGGCAATGACCTGCAGGCCGTTCAGCGCCGCTATGCCTGCTATCGTCGCAGGTGTCATCTCGTCATCACCGCAGGGCGAAAGACAAGAATGGAGGTGCAAATCGTAGAAAACAGGTTTTAATTCCATGATTTACACCTCCCATCATTATGCTTTATTCCTTCGCTATTTTCCGATCTCTTTTCCGATCATCATCGCCGCTTCAAAAACCGGAAGATCCGTTGAAAACAACGCGATACCCTGTTCCTTTGCCTTGGCAAGCATGTTGTCTTCCACAGCCACGCCCTCCGCAAGGACCACGCAGGAAACATCCGTCAGGCTCGCGACCGCAAGAGTGTTCAGATTACTCATGACCGTAACCCAGGCCGCCTCCTCCGACATCCTCGACATTGCGATACTCAACAGATCGCAGCAGTAGACCGATCCGATTTCTTTTTCGTCCGCGTTTTCCGCGCTGTTTAAAACTTTAAAGGGAAATTTTCCCGAAATCTCTTTTACTTTCATATAGCTTCTTCCTCTTTTGCATCCATGTTGTTTTCGATGAACTTAAGGAAAGACTCGGCATTTTGAGGCTTTGCGTAGTAGTAACCCTGGAAAAAGTCACATCCGTAGTAAGCCAAAAGCTGCGCTTGTTCTTCGGTCTCAACACCTTCGGCGATGAGTTCGAGTGAAAGCTGCTTCATCATTCGGATCGTCTGTCTCAGAACAGTCATGGCCTTATCACTCTTCATCGCATTCCAAAGCATCTTTTTATCCAGCTTTACGATGCTGAAGGGATACTCGACCACGGTGGTGAGATTTGCAAATCCGGATCCGTAGTCGTCCAGTGAGAATCTGATCCCGCTGTCTGTCATCCTCTGCATATTCTGTCTCAACAGCTTTGCAGATACCAGACTCGCAGTTTCGTTGATCTCAAGACTGATCCTGGAGTAATCAAGCTTGTGCTCATCCATGATGGATGTCAGTCTCTCGTGAAGATCATCCTGGAGACATTGCATGGGTGAAAGGTTAACATCTATGTGTTCGATTCCCTTTTCCCAGATCTTGTTGGTGGAAATGAACTTGCAGACCTCTCTGAAAACATATTCCCCGATCTTTACGATGAGACCGTTCTTTTCCGCAATGGGAACAAACTCTTCGGGGCTGATGAATCCGAAGTCATCGTCGTAGAGTCTGAGCAACGCTTCCGCCGATGTGAACCGTCTGTTCTCAACCGAGTAGATCGGCTGATAGTAAACACTGAATCTGTTTTCCGCCAGTGCTTTCTTAAGTATTCTTAAAACCTGTGTGGTTCTTCTTCTCTCTTCCAGAAGTGCTGTGTCCGCCACGATCACCGCGTCTTTTCCGCTTTCCGACGCCTTGGTCAGTGAGTACTCCAGCAGGTTCATAACGCTTTCCGTGGATTGCGCGTCTCTCGGAAAAGCAAATCTGCACATCGAGCACCCCAGTCGGATACCTTCTTCATTTGCCATAAAAGGATTGTCAAATCTTCTGCGGATCTTCTTTGTGATCATTTCAACTTCCGATTCTCCGCCGTCCACTATGATCGCAAATCTTGATTCCGTGAAGGAAAATACATTTGGACGTCCCATTATCGAAACCAGATACTTTGCAATTTCATTTCTCAGCTGTGAGACACTTCCTATGCCCACAAGCTGCCTGAAATCGGAAAGACCTTCCGCCTTGATCCCCACAACGGCAAATTGTTTACCGTTTGCTATGAGGTTTGATGTAAAGGTTTCAAATGCGAGACGATTGTATATGCCTAATTGCTGCTCTTCGTAATAGGCCGGACTTTCCATTGTGTAGGCCATGATCAGGATCGAAAGCATTACGCCGAAATCCACGACCAGTACCGAAGGGTGCGTCAGCTGAATGAAAAGGCTCAGGAAGAGGATCGCGGAGTAGACGATCATGTTCATGATCTGTCTGCCGTGAAGATTCTTTCTTCTCTTTACAAAGTACACAACTCCCAGTGCCAGATAAACAAATGCGAGACCATAGCTTATGTAAGCACCGAAGCCCGTATGATAAACGAAATTTTCATCAATGTTGTAAACAAAGTGCGTTAAGCCGTTGGTAAGAACCATTAACACGTCCAGCGAGTAGGGCACGAAGACCAGCAGGTACTCGGATGTCTTAAAACGCTCCTCATCTGTCTTGGACGAAACGATCATGTAGTAGAGATACAGGGGCGCAAGTCCATGGTAGAAAATGTTAAATCCCAGCAGCAGGAAGTGGTTGAACCACAGCGGCAGCACATCCGCATATTCAAGTGCAAAGCAGCTTCCCAGGTCGAACATTGTTGCGGTGGTCGCCGCAAACAAAAGATTCAAAAAGGCGTTGGTCTGCCTGGATTTGATCGTTGCTCTTATCAGGTATTCTATTATGATGACCACGGCCAAACACAGGGCAGCGATATCAAAATGGTAAACAAAACTCATAATTTTTGTCCTTTTTTCCAAAGCCAACAGAAACAATTTCTACCAACTCATTATTTTATCACATATTGTATGCATTTCCAAGAAAGAGTGTATAAAATATTCTGTCATCCGTCGATTTTGCTCATCTCTCCGGAAAGCTTGTGTACGTATTCTCTGAGAAGATGTATGCAGTCCAGCTCTTTTGCCTCGCCCTTTACGATGTCTTCCGCAAGTGCGCGGCAGGTGGGTGCTCCGCAGGCGCCGCAGTCCAGGCCCGGAAGCCGCTTCTCGATCTCCTCCGCCATGTTCATCTTGTGGATGTTGTCCTTCATGCCTTCGCCCAGCGCAAAGACCGGCTCGTACTCGATCTCCTTGGTCCACATCGCATTTTCGGGCTTTATTGCATCTCCGGATTCTATTCGTTTAAGTGCCACAGGCATATATTTTTTGAGCCGGTTCATCTTGACCTTGGCAACATAAGGATTTTCCACCGTAAGAACTCCGCCCACGCAACCACCGTTACAGGCATTGAGTTCAATAAATTCAAGATTCCCGAATTTCTGATCTTCCAGATCTTCCAGGATCTTGTTAACGTTTTCGATACCGTCGGCCGCCAGATAGTTGTCCGTAATGAGGCCTCCCGCTTCTCCTCCGGAAACGCCCCAGCCCACTCCGATCTTTCCCGCCATGGCCAGATCTTCGGGTTCGTCTATTCTCTTCATTATCGGAAGGAGTCTGACGTAAACGTCTTTGATGGCACAGACTGCGTCTATGTTACTCTTTTCCATTCCCAGCGGTGCTTTTACCGAAGTAACCTTCGAAGGGCAGGGAGAAATGAAAACTATCCCGATCTTATCCTCCGGAAGTCCGCTCTTTTCAACAGCGCGTTTTCTCGCTTCCTTTGCAGCGATCTCAACAGGCGGATCGATGGGAAGGAGATGTTCGATCAGATTGGGAAACTTAACCCGGATCAGTCGAACAACGGAAGGACAGGCTGTGCTGATCAACGGCCACTGCTCCCTATGGTTCTTAATGTAATCCCTGGAAAGCTGAGACACGACTTCCGCGGATGCTCCGACTTCGTAAACATCGTCGAAGCCCATTCTTTTAAGTGCCGTAAGCACTATGTTAACATCATCCAGATTGTTGAACTGCCCGTAAAGTGAGGGCGCGGGCAGCGCCACGGTATATTCGTAATTATTGATAACATCAAGCGAATCATAGGAGGGAAGCTTTGCATGATTCTGGCAGATCCTGATACATTCACCGCAGTCTATGCATCGCTCCTTTGTAATGATCGCTTTATGATTTCTGACTCGTATCGCCTGGGTCGGACACCTTTTTATGCAATTGATACATCCCTTGCATAAATCGGGATCCAGGCGGACCGAATTCGTAAACTTTTCGTCATTGTTCAAGACATCACCCCATAAATATTGTTTAAATCACACTCCTGTATGCTTTTATCACTGGTACACTTTCATAGTTACGGTTGTTCCGACTCCCACTTCGGTGTCTATGTGCATCTCATCGGAGTACTTTTTCATGTTGGGTAACCCCATTCCGGCTCCGAATCCGAGAGCACGCACATTGTCGGGCGCTGTGGAGTATCCTGCCTGCATGGCCTTCTCTATATCGGGGATTCCCGGTCCCTTATCCTTCAAAACCAT
>JAILNG010000166.1 GCA_024691875.1 Lachnospiraceae bacterium
CACGTCTTCCTTGAAAAATGCCCGATTTTTTGGTATAATTTTCTATTACCACTCTTATGTGGTTTGGAGGTCAAATATGAGAAGATATCGTTTAAGGATTGGTCTTGATGTGGATGACACATTATATGACTGCAATGCCTACGCATTGTCTATCGTAAACAAGAATCACCCTGACGAGGAACCCGTTAACATCAATGAGATCAAAGGCTGGGGCAACTACGGACGCCACTTCGATGAAAGGATAGCCCTGTATTCCGACCCTGAATTTGTTCGCACACAGCCAATTCTGCCGGGTGCGCAGAAGTTCGTTCGCGAGCTTTCCAAGCAGGCGGATGTGTTCTTTGTTACAGCTGTGCCCGCCGCCTGCATGAGCGCGAGAGCGGAGAGGTTGCTCAAGGACTTTCCCGAGATTCCTTCCCAAAACATTATAATCGGTACACGCAAGGACGTTTTCGCTCTTGATATGCTTTTGGACGACGGCGCCCACAATATTTCAAACTCAAAAGCGGTTTACCCCGTACTTTTCCGCAAGCCCTGGAACATGGACATGTCAGGCATATTAGCCGTGAACAGCTACTCAGACTTTATGCAGCTTTTCCGCATGGTCAGAAATTCATTCGTAGAGAAGTCACCCGACCTTTCCGAGGGAGGAGTTATATGCCTTGTAGGGCCGTCAGGTTCTTTGAAGAATGAGATCGCTTACGAACTCACCAAGGATTCTTCGGAGTTTAAGAAGCCTTTGACATCGACCACGAGACCGCAAAATCCCGGGGAAAGCGATACGGCTTACAGATTTATCGACGAGGATCAGTTTCTGTCAGAAAAAGAAGAGGGAAGATTCCTGGAAACAACTGTTTATTCCAAGTTCCATTTCGGAACGCCCATGAATGAGATCCAGCAGATAGTGAACGAAGGCAATTATGCCGTGCTTCCCATCGACATCTGCGGTGCATTGACAGTGAGAAATGCATACAGAGGACGGACACTCATGGTCTTTGTAAACCGTGAAAAGGAAGCTGTGCTCAAGAACATCATCAGCAGAAAGTCAAGCGAGGATGACAAGGTGAGAAGGATCATGTCTCTGGACATTGAGTACAGAAACGCGGAGATCTGCGACATTGAACTTAAGTGCGAAGACAACGCTGCGAGAGCTGCAGAGGCGCTTAAAAAGATCGTTACGGGCAGTAACAAATAATCCACAAATGAAACACAGTTCAAACACACACACGAGGTTAAATAATGTATAAAGAATTACTGGAAGAGATCAGAAAGTACGATACGATCGTGATCCACAGACATTCTAATCCCGACGGAGATGCCATCGGAAGCCAGATCGGAATGAAGCACCTTATAATGGCTAACTTCCCCGAGAAAAAGGTTTACACGGTGGGAGATCCTGCAGGAAGGTACTCGTTTATGGACGAGTCGGTCATGGATGAAGTAGAGGACAGCGTTTTTGATAACGCGCTGGCTGTCGTTCTTGATTGCGGCGGCGCGAACATGGTGAATGACGAAAGATACAAGACGGCGAAAGCTAATGCCAGGATCGACCATCACATGTTTACCGGCAATTTCACGAGTACCGAAGTGATCGATACCACATTTGAAAGCTGTTGCGGTATCATTGCCGACATCATCAAAACAGAAGGACTTAAGATCGATGAGATCGGAGCAAAGTCCCTTTTTACAGGCATGGTAACGGATTCGGGACGTTTCCGCTACGATTCCACCACATCGAGAACCTTTGAACTTGCGGCTTTTCTTACAGAAAAGGGAAAGATCGATTTCAACGATCTTTATTCAAAGATGTATGCGGAGGATTTTGAAGGCTTAAAAAGGAAATCCGAGTTCATCCTGAAGATCCAATTCACTGAGCACAATGTTGCCTACATCTACACAGATGCCGCAGAGGTTGAGAGACGTGTAGCGGAGGGCATGACTCCTTTCGGAATTTCCCGCGGAATGGTGGGAACCATGGGAGACATCAAGGGTGTAGACATCTGGGTTAACTTCACGGAAAGTGAAGGAAAGGTGCTTTGCGAACTCAGATCGAGCAAGTACAACATCAATCCGATTGCTGTAAAGTACGGCGGCGGCGGTCATGAAAAGGCCAGCGGAGCCACTGTGGAAGACAGAAGTGTAGCAATGAAGATGCTTGCGGATCTGGATGCAATGATGATCGGGTAATGAAAGGAAACAGAATGGATAATAAAAATTTGGAAATAAAGAAGCAGATTTTGGATAAGATCAAGGAATACGACAGGATCATCATCGGACGTCATTTCAGACCTGACGGAGATGCTGTAGGTTCTACAATGGGACTTGCTACCGTATTAAGAGAGTCCTTCCCCAAGAAGGAGATCTTCGTTGTTAATGAAGATTACTCCGATTACGTGGCTTTTTTGGATGACGATAAGACTGTTCTTGCCGACGAAGAGTACCGGGATGCGCTTTTTATCGCGGTTGATACCGGTACGGCAGACAGGCTTTCAAATAAAAAATATACTCTTGCCAAGGAACTCATAAAGATCGATCACCATGTGGACAACATTCCTTACGGAGACATTTCCTGGGTTGAGGACTGGCGTTCCTCCGCATGCGAGATGATCGCGGATTTCGCTCTCACGTTTAAGGATGAGCTTAAGATGACAAAGCGTGCCGCAGAATGCCTTTTCACAGGTATGGCGACCGATTCCGGACGATTCCGTTTCGCTTCCACCAGCGGAGAGACCATGAGAATGGCAGGATTCCTGCTTGATTTCGGGCTTGATCTTGAAACGATCTATGCTCATCTTTATCTTGAAGATTTTGATTACTACAAGTTCCAATCGTACATTTTCGGACAGATGAAGATCACGGAAAACGGAGTCGCTTACGTGGTGGTTACGCGCGAAATGCAGCAGGAGTGGAATCTGAACAACGAGCAGGCCAGCAATGTGATCTCCATGCTGAATTCCATCAAAGGATCGATCATATGGCTTGCGTTCATTGAAAATCCTATGGACGATGACATTCGTGTCAGACTCCGTTCAAGATTTGTAACCATTAACAAACTCGGAGAGAAATACGGCGGTGGCGGACATGAGTGCGCTGCAGGTGCCACGGTTCATTCCATGGAAGAACTGCAGCAGCTTGTGGATGATGCCGACGAGATCTCAAGAGATTTCAAAGCCAATAATACAGGCTGGATGTAAGGAAAATTCATGAAGAAAGCTCCCTTTGCCATTTTTTACACCGTGCTGACGGCGTTTTTCACGATTTACGTCGTACTGACGACTTTCGTGATCAAAGACGCACCGGATGTAACGGTACAAAACAAAATATCAATAAGCGGGACGCCAACTCCGGGTACGGATGTTGCGGCGGTTCCTACAGCTGTTCCGAGCGGAACGCAGGGGGAGAGCGCTTCAAGTGAAGCAGATGTCGATACAAGTGATATCGGCGACGCGGAAACTACACCCGGTTTAACCGAGAAAACCACACCGATTCCCACATTATCGCCCACACCTACACCTACGATAACACCGACATGGACCGAAAACGGATACATCGATTCCAACATGTCCGTTACAATAAATAAATATCGTGAATATGATTCGGACATATACGTTGTGGACATGATCCTGAATTCAACGGATCTTCTTAAAACACAGCTTGCAAGTGCCGTAAGAGGAAGCAACTGGGAAGTGGTTTCGGACATTTCAAAGACCTGTGAAAACCTGATCGTTTCCGTCAACGGAGACTGCTGGGCATCAAGAAACGGTTACTCCATAAAGAACGGAGTTTTGATCAGAGATTCAATAACTAAGTATTCCAAGGGATTAACCTTTCAGGAACCCGATCAGGAAGATCTGGTTTTATTTAAAGACGGAAGTGTACAGATCATCAAAGAAGGCGATGTTTCGGCAGAAGAACTGATCGAAATGGGAGCCTGGCAGCTGTTTAATTTCGGACCTGCGCTTATAAACGATTATGCGGATGTTTCCGAAACAAGCGTAACCACGACGGATGTGGCGGATTCAAGAAATCCGAGAACCGCCATAGGAGTAATTGATGATCTTCATTATGTTTTCGTTATTGTAGATGGCAGAAGCAGCGAAAACAAAGGTGTTACATGCGCTCAGCTTGCCGAATTCGGCGTGAAGCTCGGGCTTAAATGTCTTTACAACCTTGACGGTGGGGGATCATCAACTCTTTATTATAACGGTGAAGTTATCAATAAGCCCTGCAGGCACAAGAACAAAAAAAAAAAAAAAAAAAAAAAAAAAAAAAAAAAAAAAAAAAACTAAAGAAAAAAGCTATTTTTC
>JAILNG010000178.1 GCA_024691875.1 Lachnospiraceae bacterium
CTTTGATTCCTGGATGAGTGTTTCAAAGGACAAGTCCGAAGCGCTTGTCACAGCCGTTATGGTTATGAAGCGACCGAATGTAAAGAGCAGGAACGTAAAACTCATGGGCCTTGACCCGGACAAAAAGTACCGCCTGTTTAACGAGGACGGCACAGCTTACGTAAAGGGCATGAGCGATGAGGGCATCGAGCAGGCATATGCAGGCGCGACCCTTATGAATGCGGGCATACAGATCTGCGAAACCTGGGGCGATTTCCAAAGCATTTTGATCCACGTAAAAGAAGCTTGAGCTTTTGAAATACATTTACCCTCTGTAAGCTGCGGGAGTTTTTCCGGTATGCTTTTTAAAATGATTGATAAACTGGGTGGCTGACTCGTAGCCCACCTGATAACCTATCTCGTGAATTTTAAGCGTAGTTTCTTTTAAAAGAAGCTGCGCTTTTTTTATGCGTGTTCTGTGAAGGTACTGGATCGGAGAAATAAAGTAAAAGGCCGTAAAATCCTTGCAGATCTTAAATCTGTTTACGAAAAACAGATTTTCCAGTTCATCCAGAGTGATGTTTTTGTAGAAGTTGTTGTCGATGTACTCCTTCACCACTCTCAGGTAATCGGGAGCAGCCTCTTCGGAGTCTTCCGGAGCCGGTGATGAGTAGTCGGCGATCTCTGTAAACAAGTCGGTCATATACCTGTGGAATGCGAGGGAATTCAACTCATGAGACTGACCGCCGGATGGGAGGAGAGGCCTTAAAAACGAGCTTAAACCTGTGGAGGCGACAGAGGGCAAATGAAAGGATTCACCGTTTCCGGAGTTTTTTGAGATCAGGTCGAAGAACCATGTGCTCTGTGGACCCGAGTAGTAGATTATGTCGTACTCAAAGCCCTTGTCCGAAGCTATGGAAAACGGCAGGCTGCAATCAAAGATCAATAACGAGCTTTGAGGCATATCATAGCTTTGCTCGCCGGTTGTGATCCTGCCAAAGCTTTTGGTTACGTAAAAAATGCAGTAAGCCGGAAGGGAACCGAAAGAAAGCTTCATTCCCGCAGGCTGACTGATGTGGCCCAGGGCCAGGGGATAAAAAAGTGCTGTAACTGCTGAGAGATCCTGATCTTTACTTTTAGGTAAAAATTGAGTAATTGTAGCTCCGCCCTGCAATTTGGGCATTTCTGTAATGGCATGCAACAGGCTTCTTGAAAACATTTATTTTGTACCTTTCTAAAACAATTCGGAGTTTTCGTAAAATTGATACATCTTTTTTGTGCAAAATACCAAATCAAGAAACTGATATATTTGCAATAATTGAATATATAATAGCATAAAAGCTAAATTTTAACAAGAGTATTTAGGTAAAATAATTAGATTTAGTGACTAATTTAGCCTTGTTAAGCAGGATAAAAAGGCCACAACTTGTACAATATGCACAAAATACATATTGGATATTTGTGCAATGATTACTAAATTGGTGCATATGACAAGAAAACAATATGCTAATCAAAAACGTGTGATGATTAAATATTTAATGCGGTTATAATAATGACATGTACAAGACTATGTCTTGGGAATTCTATGAAAAAAACAGGACAAAACTGTGGGAGAGTAAAAATGAGCCTTTATGATGAATTTAAAAATCATCTTTGCGACAAACTGATCCCCTTTTGGGAGAAGCTTAAGGACGAAGAATACGGTGGATTTTACGGCTTTATGGGGTCTGATCTCGTAACGGACAAAAAAGCGGAAAAAGGTTGCATTTTAAACAGCAGGATCTTGTGGTTCTTTTCCAACGCCTATATGGCACTTAAGGATGAGAGCCTGAAGGAATACGCAGACCATGCCTATGCCTTTTTGACGGAGCATTGCCTTGACAAGAAGAACGGCGGCGTTTTCTGGTCGTTGGACTACGAGGGGAATCCCCTGGATACAACAAAGCACACCTACAACCAGGCCTTTGCGATCTACGCTCTTTCTTCCTATTATGATGCCTTCGGCGTTAATGAAGCACTGAAGACGGCATCGGATCTCTTCAGACTTGTGGAGATCAAATGTAAGGATGAAGTGGGATACAAAGAAGCACAGAGCAGTGAATTCTTTGCCATTGAAAATGACAAACTCTCCGAAAACGGGGTAATGGCCGATAGGACGATGAACACCCTGTTGCACGTTTTTGAGGCATACACCGAATTCTACCGTGTGAGCCGCAGAACAGAGGTTGCGGAAAGACTTAAGTGGATCATGGACACCATCGGACTTAAGATCTTTAATCCCGCAAAGCGCAGACAGGAAGTCTTTTTTGACAATGATATGAATTCTTTGATCGATCTCCATTCCTTCGGACACGACATCGAAACTGCATGGCTCGTGGACAGAGGAACGGCGGTACTGGGAGACGAGCATTACAAAAAACTCCTCACACCAATTACCAACACTTTGGAAGCAGAGATCTACAATATAGCCTACTACAACCATTCACTTGCGAATGAAAGTGAAAACGGAGTCGTAAATGAATGGAGGATCTGGTGGGTACAGGCCGAAGCGGTTCTGGGATTTTACAACGCATGGCAGAAGCATCCGGAAGAGAACAAGTACAAAGAAGCGGCTCTCGACATCTGGGAGTTCATTAAGACCAAACTCACTGATAAAAGAGACGGAGGAGAATGGTTCTGGAGAACTGACAAGGATGGCAGACCCGACATGGAAAAACCCATTGTTGAGCCCTGGAAATGCCCTTACCACAACGGACGACTTTGCATAGAGATGATGAAGAGGACAAGATGATACACGAAAGATACTACATCGAAGAAAAAAAGGTTGAGGATCTTATCAACAGGAAAAACAGAGTTTCAACCTCGTTTTATAACGGAATATATGACAGATACGAAAATCCCGTACTCACCAGAGAAATGGCTCCGGTGATCTGGAGATATGACATAGCCAAGGAAACCAATCCTTTCTTCCAGGAAAGGCTGGGGATCAATGCAACTTTTAACTCAGGCGCCATAAAGATAGGAAACAAGTACTGCCTTATGGCAAGAGTCGAAGGCTCGGACCGCAAATCCTTCTTCGCAGTGGCGGAAAGCGAAAGCCCCGTTGACGGCTTCAAATTCAGAGAAAAGCCCGTGATCCTTCCGGACACCTGCAAAGAAGAGACAAATGTTTATGACATGAGACTGACTCAACACGAAGACGGCTGGATCTACGGAGTCTTCTGTTCGGAAAGCAAGGACACGAAATCCAATGATCTGTCTGCGGCGGTTGCGGCAGCG
>JAILNG010000209.1 GCA_024691875.1 Lachnospiraceae bacterium
GAAGGTAAGTTCCGTCTTATTGATCTCATCCTTGAAATTCAAAGTCAGCCCCTTGTTCAAAAAAGCTGATTCTTTTAAGTGCTTGGTAATAACTTCGGGCTTGAATTCAACCGTTTCGAAGATCGAATCGTCCGGATAGAACGTGACTTTCGTTCCTGTATCTGATTTAGCACACTTTCCTACAACAGGCAGCAGTCCCTTTTCCAGTTCAACGACGGGATGTCCTCCGTCCCTGTACTCATCTCTGTAGACCTTACCGTCTCTGCGCACTTCAACGATCATATGATTTGAAAGAGCATTGACTACAGATGCACCGACGCCGTGAAGACCTCCGGAAACCTTGTAGACCGAATTTGAAAACTTACCGCCGGCATGAAGAATGGTGTAAACCACTCTCACTGTGGGGATACCCTTTGTGGGATGAATGTCGACGGGAACGCCTCGTCCTGTATCTGCAATGGTGATACCACCGTCTTTTCTTAAAGTAATGTCTATGCGGTTGCAATATCCTGCCAGATGCTCATCTATACCGTTGTCCAGGATTTCCCAAATAAGGTGATGAAGGCCTCTTGATCCCGTACTTCCGATGTACATACCGGGGCGCTTTCTGACTGCCTCCAGTCCTTCGAGAACTACTATCTGACTACCGTTGTATTGTTCCATGTAAACTCACCAAACCTGTTTTTTATTTCTTTTCGTCTTCAGCCATATGACTGAATTAAATTAAAGGAGAAAGGCTCTGCCAAACGGCAGAGCCTTTCTGCCCCCGAAGTTGTTTATCTCTCGTATCTGAAGATGTACTCAAGCATCTTCATTGTCTGTGCTGCATTATCCTGTCTTGTCTTGTTTCCGAGTGTGATAACGATAACTTCATTTCCGTCATTATCCTTACCGCAGGCTGCAAGGCAATAACCCGCGTCATCGGTGTGACCTGTCTTGATTCCGATGCAGGTAAAGTAGTTGCTTCTGTATGTGGAATCCGTAAGAAGAAGGTTTCCGTTAGTGATCAATGTTGCAGGGATCTCTCCTGATGCAGGAATAGTGTAAGTCTTAGTTCCTACGATCTTTCTGAGTGTTCCGTCTTCCATGAGGTTCTTGGCGATGATCGCAAGATCCTGTGCTGTGGATACATTTCCTACAAAAGCATCACTGCAGGAAGCATCGGCACCTGCCGCATTGTTGAAGAATGTTCCGGTAAGTCCGAGCTGTGTAGCCTTCTGAGCCATCATTTCTTCAGCGAACCAGGTAACATCACCCTCCATCTTGTAAGCAAGCGCTTCTGCCGCATCCGCTGCACTGTAGATCAGCATCTGGTACAGTCTGTCTTCTACAGTGTACGGAGCTTCGATCCACTGTTCTGCGGTGTACTTGACACCGGTCTTGCTTGCTACAAGGTCTGCGAACGTTGCCATTTCATTATCAAGTCCGGCAATTGTCTTTCCTTCATAAGAAACATCGTTCCAACGAAGAGTGTCTACGGAAGCAGGGCATTCTTCATTCAGGTAATACTGTTCAACAGCAATGAGTGCTGTCATCATCTTTGTAAGAGAAGCGGGGCTCCTCTGGATCTTTTCGTTGTATGCATGGAGCACTTCGCCTGTCTTTGCATCGATGGCGATGTAAGATGCTCCCGTAAATCCTACATATTTGTCAAAATCGGTTCCTGCGGGAGGATTTGTAACGGATGCTCTGGGAGTGGGTGTAGCTGTTACCGCAAGTCCGATGGTGGGTGTACATGTGGGTGCTTCGCCCTTAAGTTTCGAGTAATCCTTACTGATGTATGCTGTTCCGCCGTCGTAGCTGATCTGCCACCAGCCGTTGGAAGTTTCACCCGTAAGTTTGAATTCCTCGTTAACCTTACCACCGCCGACTACTTTGTACCCTGTTCCGGGACCGATTCTGATGTTAATGGAATCCGTTGAGAAAACGGTACCTGTACGAGGTGTGATCGTAACGCCCGCAAACCCTGTGGGAACAGGTGTAGGTGTTGAAGTGGGCTTTCTCGTAGGTGTGGGTGTAGGCGACAATGTGGGTGTAGCCGGTACAGGCGTAGGTGTAAATGTCGCTGTGGGAGTCGCTGTTGCCGGAGGAAGTGTTGAAATCGGAACAGGAGACTCGACCAATATCTTTGTAGGTGTAGGTGTGGGTGTAGTTACTGCTGTGTTAGTGCAGCCACCGGTAAATGCTGATAATGTGATGATAAGGGCCGCACATGCAATGCCGATCCATGTCTTCTTTTCTCTTATCAATTTTCCGGCCAAATTCTTGTTTACCTTCATAATGGTAATTATCATCGCAATCGGGAAAAGTAGTGCAATGAACATTCCTTTCTTTAGATTATTGTCGATTATACCCGCCGCTATCCCGACAAGCGCGGGTCCCGCTCCGTATCCCAGATCCCCCGCAAGCATCAATAAAGCAAATGCCTTCGTTTCCTCTCCCGAGATCTTGGATGAAGCAAGTGAGAAGGTTGCAGGTCTTAAAAATCCCGAAGATATTCCGACCAGCACACATCCCACAAGGGATAATATCTGATTTCCCGAAAGAATTGCCAGAAGATACGCCGCTGCACTTAACGCGCAACCATAGATCAATATGCGTTGTAATCTGATCCTTTCGGCAAATTTCAAAAAGAGAAACTTTGAGATTCCCACTCCTGCCACGAAGAGGAAGGGTCCGATCAAACGTCCCACCAAATTCGCGATTTCAAGGGAAACCTCCGCAAAAGCTGCGATCCACTGAGTCATGGACTGTTCCGCAGCACCGGCAAAAAACATTAAGATCATTAATATTCCAAACATTGAATTTCCGAAAAGTCCGGAAAAGTCAAAGTCATCGTCTTCAGGTTCGTAAAAATCCGCAAAGAGATAAAGTAACGCAACCACCACAGGAACGATCGCCCACAGGGTTGAGAGTATCCTCCATCTTTCTATTCCCGCCAAACCCAGAAATAAAGCACTTAAGAGCACCGCAGCAGCCTGTCCGATGCATCTGTAAATGTGCAGCATTTTAAATTTTTCCTCATCTCCGTCAGAAACGGATCTGATCAGATTGCCCGCAGGGACTGTCATGAATCCGGCACCGGCACCTGTCAACACAGCGGAGATCAATACTCCGGGGATCGCTCCCATCATATCTGCAAGGAAGCCAAGCCCCAAAAGTCCAAAGGTCGTAAGGATCAGTCCCAGAACGATAGTGAACTTGTATCCGGCTTTGGCAGCCAATCGTCCCGAAAACAGATCGCCGGCTCCACAAAGCGCAAAATGCAGTAGGATGAAAAGTCCTAATGTAACAAATGTCAGTCCCAGTTCCTTGTTCATGATCACGAACAGAAGCGGAACAAAGCAGGTAACGAGTCCCGAAACAGCCCAGGTTGCAAAGCCTGCGACTGTGGTTAACCCGGTTCCCGATCTTTCATTATTCATCTTGTCGGTTTACTCCATTCAATTTTTTGTAGTATTTCAAAAGTCCTTCCACAATACCGTCTGCGATAAGGTCTTGATACCCGTCATCCTTAAGAAAAGGATACTCTGTTTCTGAGCTCATAAATCCGCATTCCACAAGAACAGCGGGCTTTGAGGTCTGCAGGACTTCAAAGGTGTTGTCCTTAACTCCCCTGTTTCTGGCTCCGGTGTAATTACTGATCTCATTTACAATACATTCAGCCAGGATCAGACTGTTTTCATTTTTTTTGCTGTTATAATAAACTTCGCACCCCGAGGATGTCACATCCCCTTCCTGCGCGGAATTTAAATGTATGCTTATAAATGCGGAAATGTCTGTTTCGTTGGCCAGGATAAGTCTGTCATCCAAATGAAGTGTAACATCCTCTTCTCTGGTCATTATAACCGTGAAGCCCAAGGCTTCGAGCTTGTCCCTGACCTTAAGTCCTATTGACAGATTAATGGTCTTCTCATAAACATCCGCAGTTCCCGCCGCATCCGTTCCGACATCGATGCCTCCATGTCCGGGATCCACCATTACGACCGGTCCGGGAGTAGGCGTTATCTCCGGCGTGGGAGTCGGTGTTTTTGTGATCCTCGGAAACAGCGTAGGTACGGGAGTAGGCGTTATCTGAGAGAGTCTGTAGGCCTTAATTGCCGAATTTATCAAGCCTGTGATCATTATACCAAGCAAAAGGGTAAAGATCAAAATCAGAATTTCAAGTATCAGTCTTCTTTTTTTTACCTCTCGCTCGTAAGGCGTGTTCTTTTTTTCAGTCTCCTTCATGTCCCGTTCCGTTTTGATCGATCTAATCCACTTCCTCAGG
>JAILNG010000200.1 GCA_024691875.1 Lachnospiraceae bacterium
ATTTGTTAAATCATGAGTTAAGGAGTTTCGAAATAAGATGCAAAAAATTTTGGAGAAAATTACGGACATAATGACTTCTGCCTTTGAAAAAGCAGGTTACGGAGCAGAGTACGGAAAGGTTTCCGTGTCAAACCGCCCCGATCTTTGTGATTTTCAGTGCAACGGAGCAATGGCTGCTGCGAAGGCGTTTAAGAAAGCGCCCATTCAGATCGCAAACGAGATCGTTGAGCCGCTTAAGGAGAATGTCGCTTTTGAAAGCATTGAAGCTGTAATGCCCGGATTTATAAATATTAAGATCGCCGATGCATTTCTTGCCGAGCATTTGACGGGAATGAAGAATTCCGAGAAGTTCGGTCTGGAAAAGCCTGAGAAAGTGAAGACGATCGTTGTGGATTACGGCGGTGCCAATGTGGCAAAGCCTCTCCATGTGGGACATCTTCGTCCGGCTGTTATCGGAGAAAGCGTTAAAAGAATTTGCAAATATATGGGTCACAATGTTATCGGAGATGCACATCTCGGTGACTGGGGCCTTCAGATGGGAGAAGTTATCGAGGAACTCAGGCTAAGAAAGCCGGATCTTCCTTACTTCGATCCTGATTTCAAAGGAGAATTTCCGAAGGAAGCACCTTTTACAATTTCTGATCTTGAGGAGATCTATCCCGCTGCAAGTGCGAGAATGAAAGAAGATGACGATTTCGCGGTCAAGTGCCATGAAGCCACGGTAAGGTATCAGAAGCGCGAAAGAGGCTATGCTGAACTCGGCCAGCACATTATAAATGTTTCAAAAGTCGACTTGAAGAGAAATTACGATAATCTGGACGTTCATTTTGAACTTTGGAAGGGCGAAAGCGACGCAGATCCCTATGTTAAGGACATGGTTGATGCCATGGTAAAGAGCGGACTTGCATTTGAAAGCCAGGGAGCTCTTGTGGTTGATATAAGGGAAGAGGGCGACAAGAAGGAGTACCCGCCCTGCATCATCAGAAAGTCCGACGGTGCTGCGATCTACGAGACCACGGATCTTGCGACTCTCGTTCAGAGAGAGCAGGATTACAAGCCCGACATGGTCATCTATGTTGTTGACAAGCGTCAGGAGCTTCACTTTATCCAGGTTTTCCGTACAGCAAAGAAAGCAGGCATAGTTCCCGCGGACACGGATCTTCGTTTCATCGGAAACGGAACCGTAAACGGCAAGGATAACAAGCCTTTTAAGACAAGAGACGGCGGAACACTTCGCCTTGAAGCTCTTATAAAGATGGTTAACGATGCTGTCTATGACAAGATCATGGAAAGCAGGGAAGAATCCCCGGAGGATGCGGCAAAGACAGCGAAGATCGTAGGACTTGCTGCTCTTAAATACGGTGATCTTTCAAATCAGGCTACAAAAGATTACATTTTTGATACGGATAAGTTTACTTCTTTTGAAGGAAACACAGGTCCCTACATTCTTTATACGATCGTCAGGATCAAGTCGATCTTAAACAAGTACAGGGAAAAGTTCGGAGAGCCGGGTGAGCTTTCGGAAATCAAAGCGCCTTCGGGAACTTCCGAAAAGAATCTTATGTTAAAGATCTCAAGCTTTCATGATATGCTTGAAAATGCGTTCAAAGACACTGCACCTCATGTGGTCTGCAGATTTGTCTATGAGCTTGCCGATGCTTTCAACGGCTTCTATCATGACACCAAGATTTTGACCGAAGAGGATAAGGAGAAGAGAGAAGGCTGGATCGCTCTTTTGGAGCTAACGAAAGGACTTTTGGAGTGCGGTATCGATCTTTTGGGATTTTCCGCACCGGACAGAATGTAACTAAACTTTATCGGGGTGAAAACATTGGTTGGGAGAAACAATGAATTAAAACAACTTACGGAAAGTTACGAGAGCCGGGGAAACAAGGCAATCGTGCTTTACGGACGATATGGTATGGGAAAGACCGCGCTGGCACTGGAATTTATCAAGAACCTGCCGGCTGTGTATTATTCGGCAAGGGAACTTTCCGAACAGGAACAGCTCCTTACTCTCACGGGAGAAGCAGGGGTTGCTTGCGATGCGCATGATGCGGCATTTTCTTACTACCGTTGCTTTAAGCAGGCTGTGGAAAGAAATCCGGAAAGCAAAACAGTCTTTGTTATTGATGAGTTTCAGTTCATGATCTCATCGGGAGAAGGCTTTAAAAATGCTTTCGTTACCCTTATGAAAGAGCCGGAACTGGACGGAAAGGTAATGTTTCTGCTTTTGAGCTCTTCCGTAAACTGGGTGGAGAATTCTCTGGTGGAAGACATGGGACCTGCGGCCAGGAATCTTGCGGGCTTTATTAAACTTAAGGAATTCACGTTTGTGGAATTGCTGGACCGTTTCCCCAAAATGCAAATGGTCGATACGATATATGCAGGCGGGATCCTCGGAGGAGTGCCGGGACTTCTTGATTATTGGAGCGAGAAGCTGGATGTTAAGGACAACATCATGAGGCTTTTCCTGATGAAACGCGGACTTCTCAGAAACGAGGCCGAGAGATTTTTGAAGAGCGAGCTCAGAGAACTTCCGGCATACAACGCCATTCTTGCCACACTTGCGGCGGGGAATTGGAAACTCAATGACATATATGCCCGCACGGGCTTTTCCAGAGCAAAGATCAGTGTGTATCTGAAAAATCTCATTTGCCTGGACATTGTAGAGAAAGTCTTTTCAATGGAAACCGGTTCTCATGACGATGTGAAAAAGGGAATGTACTGCATCAAGGACAATTACCTTTGCTTCTGGTACCGCTATGTTTTCCCCAACATGTCGCTTTTGGACAGGGGAATGGAAAAGGAAGTTTATGAGAATATTGTTTCCTATGACCTTGACAATTTTATGAGAGAGCGTTACGCAAGTGTATGCTTTGAATACATGAAACTCATGTCGGACCTGGGAAAACTGTCCAGAAAGTACGAAAAATGGGGCAGATGGTACGGTAAAGCAGGGGATATCGATGTTATCGGAAGAGACGAAGAAGGTCACACACTTGTGGCGTTCTGCAATTTCAAATCTACGCCAATGAACGGCGCAGAGCTTCGCAAGTACCGTGAACTCATGAGGATTGCGGGAGTGGCTGCCGATGAGATCTACATTTTTGCAAAGTCCGGCTTCGGTCAGGACATCAAGGTGGCTGCGGCTTACGATAAGATCAACTTGATCAATATGGATGAATTATAAAAACGGAAAGGGGTTCCATTATGCAGAATAACAGACATAAGGGGTTAAGCAGACAATTTCGACGCATTTGCAAGGCAGTTACCGTGTTTTTGCTTGTGATTTTTTTCCTTAAGGACATCACGGTGTACGCAGCAACAGAACCCACTTACAAATATACAGCAGAAACCGAGAATGCCGATGCCTACGTGGTGAAGATCACGACTTCGCTCAACGTTCGTGTAGGCCCCGGAAAAAATTACAATAAGATCACGCATCCCATCACCAACAAGACGATATCGCTGAAAAGCGGGGATCTTGTGGCGGTCATGGGTGAATCCGAAGTTGTTTACGACGACGGTAGTACGGCGACCTGGTACGAGATCCGCTGGATCGAAGATGACATCGAATTCCACGGATACATTAACGGAAAGTATACCAAAAAGACCGGCGATCCGGCAATTCCGCTTCCCACGCCTACACCTATAGCAACAAACACGCCCACACCCACACCCACGCCCACCAAGGGGCCCACAAACACGCCGGCGCCTTCAAAGACTCCGACACCCACGCTTCCCGCACCCATGATGGGGGACAGTGTTAACGGGAATCCGCCCTGGATAGGCATATTAATAGTGGCTCTTGTTCTTGTCGCATGTGTCGCAGGATATTTTGTATTTGTTGCAAAAAAGAAGAACGCGATGTATCATGAAGAATCGGAAACCATCAACGGACTCAGAAGGGTAACTCCCGAAAAGTTCAACGATAAGGTACAGCAAAACGTACGTCCCGTGAAGGAAGAGGATTACGTTGACGAAGTTGATGCCGAAGAAAATTATGAGGCAAACAGACAGGCAGCCATGGCTAATGCCATCAAAGAAAAGGAAATGATCAAGAAGGAACTTGACGGCCTGGAAGAAAAGGATACGGTCATTCACAAGTACTTCGGAGAAGGCATAGTAATAGACAACTCCGATGTTAACAATGTGGAGATCAAGTTTGGCAGCGAGATCCGCTACATCAACAAGGAAAGCGCTGCAGCCAAGCATTTAATGAGAAAGCTCTAAAAATTTACTATATAAAGAAAGCAGGATGAGATATGAAGAATATTTTTGAAGCACCTTTTGTGCAGGAAATGATGAGAACAACCGCCAATATGTATCGCCTCGGATGGGACGAGAGAAACGGCGGAAACATCAGCTATATGCTTGATGAGAAGGAAGTCGGTGAGTACCTTGACCTTACAAAGGTCATCCGTACCATTCCCCTCGGATTCCAGGCTCAGTCTCTTGTGGGCAAGATCTTCATCGTTACCGGTACAGGAAAGTATTTTAAAAATGTGGAATACGATCCCGAAACCAACCTTGGCATCATCAGGATCGCTCAGGATGCAACAACGGCAGAACTCCTTTGGGGATACAAGGATGGAGGCAAGTTTACAAGTGAACTTCCCGCACATCTCATGACACACATGACCCGTCTCAGAAAGGATCCCGATCACAGAGTTGTAATGCATTGCCATCCCACAAACACATTGGCAATGAACCAGGTTATCGAACTCGACGACAGAACATTTACAAGAGCTCTTTGGAAGACTTGCACAGAGTGCATCGTTGTTTTCCCCGACGGAATCGGTGTACTTCCCTGGATGGTTTGCGGAACCAACGAGATCGGTGAAGCAACCGCTGAAAAGATGGAAGACTACAGACTTGTAATCTGGGGCATGCACGGAATTTACGGTTCAGGTAAGGACATGGACGAAACCTTCGGACTCATCGAAACCGTTGAGAAGGCAGCTCAGCTTTATCTTCTTGCAGCAGGACTTCCCAGAGTCAACACCATTCGCGATGAAGAGCTGGTTGCAGTTGCAGAGCGCTTTGAAGTTGATTATCGTAAGGATTTCATCAACGCTTAATTACAGACATTTAATGACCGCTTTCGGGCGGTCATTTTTTTAATGGATCAAGCAGGCATATGCTTGCTGAATTTTTATTGACATGGGGAGAAAAATGTAGTACTCTTTACTTGAAAGTTTACTGTTTTAGCATTTACTAAAACATAAGGCAAATGTATTATTCTTTTTGGAGGAATATATGGCTAAGATGTACATCAATCCCAATGTTGAGATCAGCAAGATCAACAGGGAAATACAGGGACATTTTTCGGAGCATCTGGGAAGATGCATATATGAAGGACTTTATGTGGGAGAAAACTCTGAGATCCCCAATGTCAAGGGAATGCGTAAGGACGTTGTGGAAGCGCTGAAAGAGATGAAGATCCCCGTGCTTCGCTGGCCCGGTGGCTGTTTTGCCGATGAGTATCATTGGAAGGACGGCATCGGTCCCAAGGAAAGCAGAAAGAAGATGATCAACACTCATTGGGGCGGAGTCTTGGAAGACAACAGCTTCGGAACACATGAGTTTATGGAACTTTGCAATCAGTTGGGCTGTGAAACCTACATTAACGGAAACGTTGGTTCCGGAACAGTTCAGGAAATGAGTGAATGGGTTGAATACATGACTCTTGACGGAGTTTCTCCCATGGCGGATCTCAGAAAGGCAAACGGAAGACAGGAGCCTTGGAAGATCGATTTCTTCGGAGTGGGAAATGAAAACTGGGGCTGCGGCGGAAACATGACTCCCGAATACTATGCAAATGAGTATCGTCGTTATCAGACATACGTAAGAAATTACGGTGGACCCAGGATCTACAAGATCGCTTGCGGACCCAATGCGGCTGATTACAACTGGATGGATACTGTTATGAAGACAGCCGGAAGATATATGGACGGTATTTCGCTTCACTACTATACGGTTCCTCACGGCTGGTCAGGCTCTAAGGGTGCGGCTACAGGCTTCGATGAGAAGGAATATTATCTTACACTTAAGTGTATGACTTTCACCGAAGAGCTGCTTAAGAAGCAGATCGCCATCATGGATAAGTACGATCCCGAAAAGAGAGTAGGACTCATCTTCGATGAGTGGGGCACATGGTATGATGTTGAGCCCGGTACAAATCCCGGATTCCTCTATCAGCAGAACACTATGAGAGACGCTATTGTGGCTGCAACCACATTGAATATTTTTAACAAGAACTCCGATCGTGTGAGAATGGCAAACATCGCTCAGCTGGTCAATGTACTTCAGTCAGTTATCCTTACTGAAGGTGCAAAGATGGTTAAGACACCTACCTATTATGTTTTCAAGATGTACGCAGATCATCAGGATGCACAGCTTGTTCAGAGCTCAGTTGAAAAGACAAAGATCGGAACAGAAGAGAACAAGGTTGATGATCTTTACGAATCAGTTTCAAAGGCAGCTGACGGCAGCCTGACCATTACGGTTGCAAATCTTTCCGCTAAGGAAGCAAAGAAGATCGAAGCAGTGATCACCAAGTACGATTTCAATGAGATCGAAGGCTCTGTGATAACAGCGGATATGGGTGCATACAATACATTTGACAAGCAGGAAGAAGTCACCATGAAGGAATTCAAGGACTTTAAGAAGACAAATGACGGCATAGAATTCAATATGCCTGCATGCAGTGTTGTAAAACTCAGACTTAAATAGTTTTAAAGCAAATGATAATAAAAGGATGAAGATAAGTTTTTCTTCCCGGGCCTTGACCGTCAAGGCCCATTTTTAGTACAAAATTTTATAGTTGTTTAATTGTCTTGCGTCCGGGGCTTTGCTATAATTTTTCGTTGATACGGTAACGTATCGAGTGGAGTTATGAAACATATAAAAAGGAGAGAAAAAATGCAGAACGAGAAAAAAAATTGGTTACTGGGTATTATTATGTCAATTGTACCTGTTGTTGTATTCTTATTGGGGAATCTGATCATTTCATCAATAGTCCAGTTGTTCTATGTGCCGGGGATCATGGCGAAGGCTCTTGGCGATGGTGGGGGCATGGAAAAACTGCAGGACTCTGTATGGCTTACTGAGCAGCTGATGAACAGTTCTTATGTTGCCGTTGCCAGTTTGGCAAGTGATCTACTGATCTCCGTCGGGATCTTTTTCTGGTGGAGAGCTGTCAGAAAGCCTGAGGTTCAGGTGAAGAATGCATTTACCGGTAAAAAGTTCGTTTTCCTTGTTTTTACGGGAATTGCTATACAGGTTACTCTCAATGTGATCATGGCATTGGTGTTCTTTATTTTACCCGAAAGTGTTTCCGAAGATTATCAAATGCTTTCAGGGGAATTGACGGGAGATGGTTCCACTTCTCTGGCCATGGCTTTGACTGTTGTTGTTGCGGCTCCTATTGCGGAAGATCTTCTGATGAGAGGACTTGCATTGAACTACGGCAGAAAGTATATGAATGATACAGCAGCTGTTATCATTACTTCGGTAGCTTTTGGATGCATGCATTTTACAAATGCGCAGCTGGCGCCTTTATCGGGAGTTATCATCCAGGTAGTATATGCCACTGCCATAGGCGTTGTTTTGGCAATTGTAGCTATTAAATTTAAGAGTGTTTGGGCTGCCGTTTTTGTTCATTTCATTGTTAACGGAAGTGCGCAATTGATCTCTCTTATCAGTGGAAACGTTAAAAATGAAGACATTGTCGGTTACTGCTTCTACGCAGTGGGAATTGTTGCGATCGTTGGAATGATTATCATGATCAAAAAGAAAATGATCACTTCACCCGACGCCCCGACTTACGGAGAGATCGAGATGGCAAAAAAGGTTGCGGCTGCTGCTGAAACAGCGGAATAGATCAAAATGAATTAAAATTATGAGGTGTTTATGAGCAAGTGGCTTTTCAGGCTTGAAAGAAAATACGGGAAGTACGCGGTATCAAATCTCTCGTTGA
>JAILNG010000204.1 GCA_024691875.1 Lachnospiraceae bacterium
CACAGTCTTCGGCCTGCAATTAAGATCTGCCATTTCCACGCTGCTTCTGGACTGCTTGTTTCTCCAGTCAAGATCTGCTGCAGTGTACAAAGTCTCGGGCTTGATCTCGAAAAGATCACCGTTCTCTGCTTTTGCCAATTCCTTCGCAACTTTCGCTGTAACTCCGCTTGCTGAAAAATATGCTACCAATACTTTATTCATTATTTTGCCCTCCTAACTGATTTTGCACAATTGATTTTGCAAAACCTATTTTAGAGCAAAATATCTCTTCTGTCAATAAACATTTAATAAAACAAAATGCCTAACCCCGTCCCAAAAGGTGTCATTTTTTGAACCTTTGGGGACGGGGTTAGGCTGTCATTTTGGCAATCCGTGATTGGAAAACAAAGAATGCATATGCTATATTGTAACCAAACCTTAATCTGTATATACAGGAGAACGCGATGAGAAAATATATACTTAGAACACATGGAATACTTGGAATTCTTGCGATCACAATGATCACGACATTTGTGGGTTGCGGCAAAGCCCACGCTTTACAGCCGGAAGCCGCAACGCCCGATGCTGCTTCAGTTACAACAACTCCCACCGCTCCCCCTGCTTTAACACCAACGGCGACAGCAGTTCCCACCAAAACTCCCACTCCCACCGTCGCACCCACCGAAGCGCCAAATGAGATCCTCCCTTTAAAGGACCTCTGCAGCGAGTACTTTTCGCTGGGTGTTGGCATGAACGGAAGTTCTTTGGGCAACCAGACGTTAAACATCGACAAATACAAGGAACTGTCGCTCATCCACTTTAACAGCTGCACCATGACAAATCTCATGAAGAGCAGCTACATTCTGGACAAGGCAGGTTCTCAAAAGAATGCAAAGGCAGGCAGCGAAGAGCCCGCGCTTTCATATGCCACCATCGATCCCACCCTCAAGTGGTGCGCGGAAACCGGCATGAAGATGCGCGGTCACACCCTCGTCTGGCACACTCAGGCGCCGGACTGGTTTTTCAGAGAGGGCTACACTGACAACGGGGCCTATGTCAACAAGGAAACCATGCTTTTCAGAATGGAAAGCTACATAAAGCAGCTCCTTACCCATGTTCAGGCCGAGTTTCCCGGCGTCATCTATTGTTGGGACGTTGTTAACGAGGCGGTTGAGCCCTCCGCCTGCGATCCCGACAGTTTTTTCATGTGCAGGACCGAGAATGCGGGAACTCCCAATCCCTGGTACGTGACCATCGGGCAGGACTACGTTGAGATGGCGTTTACATATGCCCGCAAGTACGCGGATCCGGATGTCAAGCTCTTCTACAACGATTACAACACCTTTCAGTCCCCAAAAACAGCAGGCATATACGATCTGTGCAAGTACCTCAACGACAAGGGCCTGATCGACGGTATCGGAATGCAGGGCTACTGGGGGATCAAATATCCGGATACCATCCTGCTGAAAGCCGCGATAAAAAAGTTTGCGGAACTCGGCCTTGAGATCCAGATCACCGAGCTTTCCGTAAGCATTGACACGGAAAATGAAGCTGAGTTCAAAAAACAGGCGCAAAAATACGCGGACGTTTTCAAAATGCTGCTCGATCTGGACACGCAGTCAGGCGGTCCCGCAAATATTACAAATGTTACTCTGTTTGGACTTGTCGATCACTACCGCACCGGCGACACAACCAACAGCAGGATCTTCGATAAGGATTACGAGCCGAAGCCGGCGTACTACTCAATAAGAGATGTGCTTATAAAAAAGTGAATTCTTTTAATACTATCGGCTTTCCGCCTTATCATTTGCCTTTTAAGTTTAAAAGGCATTTTTAATTGTCAAGAGTGTGCGACTTATGATTGAGTTACAGGCCCATTTGTGCTATATTCTATACAATTTTAATTCTGAATGAGGTGACTAAATGCTTTTTGACTGGAAAGAATACGATACCTCCCAAGCCTCTTCGGTAGAGGCCTGGCTTGATGACGAGGCCGTTAAGGGAACAGGACTCGATGACGGTTTTGACGAGTTCTTCAATTATTGGAAAAATGAGGATGAGATGGATAACTTCAAGGCTTTCGTGATCTTCGATAAAGCTGAGCCCATTGCCGCAATTGCCATAGATTTATATGAGAGTTTTGTAAAAGTGATGGAGATCGTAGTCGCGCCTTCAAAGCGCGGTCAGGGTTACGGTTCAAAAATCTTAAACGAACTGACCGAATCAGCCCCGAACCTTTTTTCGGATAAGATTTCCGGCTACGAAGCCGTAATCTTCCCAAGTAACGTTGCTTCAAAAAAAGCTTTTGCAAAATGCGGCTATCGCATAGAAGTCAAGGATCCCGAGGGGGATCTGTGGAAAAAATCTGTATGAAAAGGACACCACGCCCCATCCCCAAAGGGTCAAAATCTTCTATTCACTTTTTCAAAATTTCATCCACATGTGGCTCCAGATAGCGTGTGCGGCATGTGATCAGCCCCTGCTCCGCCATCAGATACTCGAGTTCCGACGCGATCTCCTCGGAAAGTGAAACGATCCTATCCTTGATGTTAAGGCGGTTCGGGTGATACTTAGTGTCCTCCCATGCCTCGCGCCGTATGGGTTCCTCCGCAAGTTCCCTAAGCTTTGCGGCCAGCACGCCTTCCTCATCCAGTTCCGTAAGTGCATGAAACGTCCATTTGTAGTAAGGCGGGTACTCCTTTTTTAAAAGAAAAAAGATCTCCATGGCGGCGTCCAGCCCCTTTGCCTTGCAAAGCTCCGCTGCCACAATGTCCCCTCTGCTCATGCAGCGGGAGTAATTCACCTGAAATGCCGAGGCATAGGCATGCAGTTCGTCAGCCAGCCTTCTCCTCCACACCTTTTCCGGGTAGTATCCCATGAGATACTTCCTGAAAGCCGTGAATTTCCCAAGATCGTCCCTGAACACTTCGCCGTTTACAGCTGTCTTAAGGCAGGAATGATCCAGTGTGTACCACTGCTCATCCGTCAGGCGGCATTTTTCCGGATCACACTCTGTGCGCAATATATTCGAATAAAAACTCCGGATAGTCATCACCCCGCGCCTCTCCCTGAGCCTGTCCGTGTAATAACTGCGTTCCGCGCTGTCCACCAGCTGATTGTACGCAATGGAAAGCATGTATCCGAAACGCTCCATGTCCTCATCCGTAACCCAAAGGCAGACTCCCGTTCCAAAATCATGATCCCTGGAGATCGCATCATCGTATCCGAAGCAGTCCGAGCCCTCGCCTGCGATCCCAACCGCGATCCTGTCCTCGTACTCCGGGAACTTCTC
>JAILNG010000223.1 GCA_024691875.1 Lachnospiraceae bacterium
CAGGCATATAGACAAAAAAAGTGCGAGTAGAAATGGGGTTTTCATACTCGCTGAGGGGTAGTTAGGTTTAGGGTCTCTAACTGTGTTGTAGTATAGCATTTGACTACAAAAAAAGGAATAGGAAAATAGTCCCATTTTTCCGGGTGGGACTTTTTTGTTTTCTTTCCAAACATTAATCTGTTTTTAATCTTTCTCCTATTTTAGATTAATTTTCAGGGATTATTATTGATTCATCGGTTGAGAGAAAACCGGAAATCAATTATAATAGTGATCGTGATACGATCGGAAAGGGAACATTATGGATAATTTGGAAAAAGTCGAAAAGATCAGGGAGAAAACAGGCGTCAGCTACGAGGATGCAAAGGAAGCACTGGAAGCTTCAAATTATGACATTCTCGATGCCATTGTTTATCTCGAGAAGAACGGAAAGGTAAAAGGACCTGCGGTTCAGGTTGTGACTGTAGAAGAAAAAGATAAGAAAGAACGCAGAGAGAAATTCAAGAAGACTCAGGAAGATTACGAGAAGAACTGCAATAAGGGCGTAAAGGAAGGCTTTAACAGCTTCTTCAAGTGGTGCGGTAAGGTTCTTGAGAAGAGCGTCAAGACGAGCTTTGTTGTTGAAAGAAGACATGAAGAGATCATTACGATGCCCGTTCTTGTGCTGATCCTTTTCTTGATCTTCCTCTTCTGGCTGATCTTCCCGCTCATGATCGTGGGCCTCTTCTTCGAATGCCGTTACAAATTTGACGGTGCGAGTGAAGTGAAGGTGGATCTGAACGCTTTCTGTGACAAGTGCGCAGACGGTGCTGAAAACATTAAGAAAGAGTTTTGCAATTCCGAAGACAAGGATAACAACTAACAATAAGGTGCTTTCGAGGCCGGGGCTTTAAAGTCCCGGCTTTCGGAGGATAGGACACGGGGAGAAAAAATGGGAAACAGGATTCTGATAGTAGAGGATGAAGCAAAGATTGCCAGGTTCGTGGAGCTGGAACTGGTCCACGAGGGATACGAAGCGGAGAAGACGGAGGACGGCAGACAGGGCCTTGAAATGGCGCTTTCCGGCCGTTTTGATCTGGTAATCCTTGACATTATGCTTCCGGGCCTTAACGGCGTGGAAGTCTTGAGGCGGCTCCGCAAGGAAAGCGAGATCCCCGTGATCATGCTGACCGCCCGTGACGCGGTCATGGACAAAGTTTCGGGTCTTGACGCGGGAGCCGACGATTATATTACGAAGCCCTTTGCCATTGAAGAATTACTGGCCAGAATAAGAGTTGCATTAAAGCGAAAAGGCGGAAACCGGGACAGCGGGCATATGCTTGAAATAGGCCCTGTAAAGCTGGACACTGACCGCTACGAAGTCACCGTGAAGGGGGAGAGCATTGAGCTCAGCAACCGCGAATTCGAACTCCTCAAGCTTCTTATGACAAATAAGAACATAGTTATGAAAAGAGATTTTTTGATCAACGAGGTCTGCGGCTATGATTACGTTGGGGAGACGAACATCATAGATGTTTACGTCAGATACTTGAGGACAAAGATCGACGATAAGTACGGGATTAAACTGATTCAGACTGTCCGCGGAGTCGGATACGTCATTAAGGATTAAATATGGCTGAAAGCAATCGGATGTCATCCATCGCGAGAAAAATCAACAGTCATTACTGGTTTAAACGGTTTTCGGACCTGTTTGCGCTGGATATTGTTCTGTTTTTTATTCTTGCAATAAGCTACATTTTATATAACGAAGATCTCACCTTAAAGATCTGGACGATAAGTGAGGAACAGTGGCGGACCATGCTTGAATGGTTTGAAACCTACGTTAAGGTTCCCGCTATTGTCTTTGGTGTTTTTCAGGTGTTCACACTTTTTTCTGCGCTCTTTGATTCAAGTGATGTGCGACGGGATCTGAAACCCCTGAACGATCTGGCTGTAAAGGCAGAGAGGCTGAGCCGCATCAATCTGAACGAACTGAACGATCCGCTGACCGGAACAAAGCCCGGAAAAGCGGAAGCGCAGAAGACTTCAAAGAAGGACGAAAGACAGGAAAAGAAGCGTCTGGAAAGCCTGGGACATGCAATTGAAAGCATTTCTCCGGATGAACTGGAAAAGGGCGTGCATACAGGCGATTCCGATCTTCAGGGCATAGAGGTGGCGCTCAACAATCTTCTTCTCAGAATGAGGGAAAATCAAAAGCAGCAGGCACGTTTCGTTTCCGATGCTTCCCATGAGCTGAGGACGCCCATAGCGGTCATTCAGGGCTACGTCAACATGCTGGACAGATGGGGAAAGACAGACGAGGCAGTTCTTGACGAATCCATAGAAGCATTGAAAAACGAATCCGAGCATATGAAGACTCTGGTTGAACAGCTTCTCTTCCTGGCCCGCGGCGACAGCGGAAGAAACACGCTGACAAAGAAGGAGATCGACCTGAACGATGTGGTAAAGGATGTCTGGGAAGAGTCCGCCATGATAGACGATAAGCATGAGTACATTTTTGAGGAATGCCCCGGAGCCATGATGAACGGAGATGTGGCAATGGTGAAGCAGTCCTTGCGTATCTTCATTCAGAACGCCGCAAAGTACTCAAATGAAGGGGACACCATCAAACTCAAGGTGAAGAGCAACAACGGACACGCATCCTACGAGGTGCAGGACGAGGGTATCGGAATGCAGGAGTCGGATGTGGCTCACATCTTTGAACGTTTTTACCGCTCAGACAGTGCGAGAAATTCACAGACCGGAGGCAGCGGACTTGGACTTTCCATTGCCAAATGGATCATCGATGCTCACGAGGGACAGATCGAAGTCCTTTCAAGAGAGGGCTTCGGAACAAGATTTACTGTTACGTTTTAAAATAAACACAAAAATAAGCTTCAGTCTTTTCGAACTGAAGCTCTTGTTTTTATATATGCCTGCCTCCGCCGCCATGGGAGCGCCCGGAAGAACTGTGGTGGGAGGAATGGCTTCCGCCGCCGGATGATGTGTCCCGAGGTATCGGAACTCCACGGACGTTGCTGTAAAGGAAGGTATCCGTTGAGTTTGAAAGCTTGAAGGAATTTCTTTTTACGTACTCTGCCGCAGCACCTGCGGGAGCGACGCTCAAAAGGTCGCGCTTCATCTTTGCTACGGAAGAGGAAGCAACTA
>JAILNG010000226.1 GCA_024691875.1 Lachnospiraceae bacterium
AAATCCAGAAGATGAACGAAGCATTTTACTACTTCATTCAGTTCGATGCTGAGACAACAGCCCCTGCAGAGATCGAAGACAGACTTCGCACAAGGGACAACGTTATCAGATTCTTGATCACAAGAGTCGAAGAAGCATAAAAGTAGGAGGATTTCCTGATGAACAGAGTCGTATTAATGGGTAGACTCACTAGAGACCCTAACATCACGTATGCACAGAAGGACAATTCAGCAATCGGCAGATTTACTCTCGCCGTTGACAGAAGAGTTGCCAGAAACAATGACTCGAACCAGCCCACAGCCGATTTCATTTCATGCGTCACATTCGGCAGACAGGCAGAGTTTGCAGAGAAGTATTTGAGACAGGGTACAAAGGTAGCGCTTGAAGGAAGAATTCAGACAGGCAGCTACACCAATAAGGAAGGACAGAAGGTCTATACAACAGATGTTCTTGTTGACAACATCGAGTTCGCAGAGAGCAAGAATTCTCAGGGCGGAAACGGTGGACAGACATATGAGAGACCTCAACCCAGCGGAACCGATTCGGGATTTATGAACATTCCTGACGGAATCGATGAGGAGTTGCCTTTTGCATAAGGAATCACCGGCTTAGAAAAAATCGAAAGAATGGAGGATAATACAATGACAGACGAGAGAACAGAAAGAAACAATGCTGAAGGTACAATGAAAAGACGTGTCATTCGCAGAAGAAAGAAGGTTTGTGCTTTCTGCGCTGAGAATTTAAATGAGATCAGCTACAAGGATGTTAAGAAGTTGTCCAGATACGTTTCCGAAAGAGGAAAGATTCTTCCCAGACGTATCACAGGAACTTGCGCAAAGCATCAGAGAGCTCTTACAACAGCTATCAAGCGTGCGCGTCACGTTGCTCTTATGCCTTACACAGTAGAGTAAAAAATTTAAGCGGCGAAAAACTCGCCGCTTTTTTTATTTTTTCATTCGGTTGAGAAGAAGAGAAGTGTCCAGGATTTCGGGCTCGTCCTTCTTCTTTTTTGATGAAGATTTCTTTGCAGAGGCCTTTTCTTCTTTGACGGCTGTTGTTCCCGGCTCGGCAGAAACGGCAGCGGTAACGGGGGCACTGGTGACTGTTTTCGGCTTCTTTTCTTTTTCGGTCTTTTTACCCAATTTTGCAAAAAGACGTGAATAGAAGCCTTCCGGAACGATCCTGAATCGGAATCTTCTGTAAGCTATGTCCAGAACAAAGAGAAGGAGCGCTGCCACAAGTATTGGAACGGTAATGTCTTTCATGGCTTTTACAAGATTAATGTTCTTTGTAAAAACCTGAGAAGGGGATGAGATCTCGGAGCCACCGGTCATTCTTGCAAAATCTCCCAAAACATCGGTTGCTGTGTTAAAGGTGTACTCAGGTGAGTATTTCTTTATGGCTGCGGTGGTAAGGCCGGAGGAAGGAACACCGTCGTCAAACTGCTTTACCGCTATGGAGTAGACACCTTCGCTTGTAAGATCGAAATCTGCTGTGTATTCACCCGGAGACTTGGGGATCAGCTGAATTTCCTTACTTTCACCGGCATCATTTGTAATTGTAGCGGAGACCGTAGTGCCTGAGTCAAACTCATCCGTGTGATAATCGATCGTTGCTTCGGACAGGGACTGGCTGATCGTTGCATAGGAGCCTTCGCTTGAGGTGTCCATTGTAACTGTTTTGATCAGGTTGTTCCATAAATGAGCATTGTTTTCCCAACCGAAGTAATCTCCGGACCAGTTACCGGTTACATCTGATGTCCAGGCCACTGTTTTTCCGAGACCGTATTGCCAGTAAGCAAGAAGCGGGTATTGGTCCTCAGTCTCCAGGAGTTCAGTGGCTCTTGCCTTAAGCGTGGTTGCAACATAGGCTTTTATGTCGGGGACGCCGTTTGCGGCAACTTCTTTAATGATGTCATCCGATGATGTGATGTAAACAGGGCCGGGGCGATCCACAAGATACTCGTTCTGCGAGAGGTAGATCTCTTGAGCAAAGATCTTGGGGAGTTCGTTGTTATTGTTAACAATATACATTCTTCCGCCTGTGGTTTCCGAAATTGCGGTCAACAACTGTGTATTGCAGTCACTTCCCAAAGCAATGGCTGAGAGGGTGATATTGTCCTTGTTGATCCTTTCTATCAAAGCTCTGTAATCATTGTTGGTATCCTGACCGTCGGTAAGCAAAATGATGTGCTTTATGGTTGAATTGTAGGCTTCAAGTGAAGCGACGGAAGCTTCGACCGCGGGGTATATGCTTGTGCCGCCTTCGAGCTGAATGGTTCCGACAGCTTGGGTTAGAGCATCTCTGTTTCCGGCCAGTTTTTGAAGGTTGAAAACATGGGATATGGTGTGATCAAATGCTATAACCCCGACGGAATCAATGTCTCTGAGCGCGTCAAGGGAAAGAATGATGGAGCGCTTGGCATCGTCAAGTTTACCTCCGCTCATTGAACCGGACTTGTCTATGGTAAAGTGTACAGCCATGGAAGGCAGCTCGATTTCACCGTTAATGTCCATTTCAACGGGGAGTATGGTTTCAAGGGGGGTGTCCTTGTACATTCCAAGGGCAAAGGAGTTCCTTCCGCCACATGCGATCAGGCCTTTTCCGTAGTCTTTTACGTAGGTTGTTATATTTTTCATGAAGCCGTCTGAAAGATCATAGGCCGATACATTACAGAGGATCATGCAGGAGTACTCAAGCATTTCGGAAATGCCGGAGGGAGCGCTGAGAGCCGAGACCTTCTTGCAGTCTATGCCCATGTTGCAAAGCATGTTAAAGAGTGCATCAGCGTCACCTGTGGAGCCTTCCAGGATCAGAACAGGTAACTTTTGGGAAATGTTTGTAAATGCTGAATACTCATTGTTAAGCGAGATCGTGTCGTCAACAGCTTCCACAGTCACGCGGTAGGTTTTTAATCCCGCAGCTGTCTGTGTGTCGTAAAAAGGAATGAGACTGGTGCCTTTTGAAAGATTTACGGTCTTACGTTCGGTCAGAGTTCTTCCCTGATAGAGTGAAACAACGGCTGTGGTGGAGACATTGCTTTCAACTTCCACCATGACCTTAAAGATCTCGTTTGTTCCGACACTTTCGGGAACGGTGAGATTGCTGACGTAAACTTCGGATGCAGAGGAAGAGGGGAGTGTGTAGGTCTTTACATCGCAGCCCGCCAGAGCCGTATCCGAAACCGTATCCTTGAGAGAGCCGATGTTTTCCGCACCGTCAGAGATCAGGACGATCCTTTTTGCATAACCGTCAGGCATCAATGAAAGTGCGAGGTTTACCGCGTCCTGCAGATTTGTTGCGGAAGGGTCCACATCTGTCTGAGTCCCGCGATAGATGCATTTGTCTGAAACAAAGTTTTCTACGACAGGAGTTTTACCTACTGAAACAATGCCCACATAATCTCTGTCGGATTTGGTGTTAATGGCGTCGTTAATGAATTCGGTAATGTGCTCTTTGTACTCTTTTGCGCTGTCGGATGCATCAACTATAAAGACTGTTGCAATGTTTGTGCCCTTTTGCAAAAGACTGACACCGGAAAGCGACAGAACCAGAAGTGAAAAGATCACGCATCTCAAGATGATCTGCTTGATCCTCAGCTCTTTTGAACGCAAATGCATGAAGCGGGCCGAGAAGATGAGCAGAACGACAGCTGCCGGTATGAGTAACAGTATAAGAGGTTGTTCAATGTTGATTCTCATGTTTAATCCTTAATGTAAACTATCCATTCTATGGTAAGAATTAGCAGTAAGATTATGATGATCAGAGGGCGGTAGCTCTTTGCGGATGCTGTGGTCGCATCCACTACCACCGTATTTTCACCCGCATTTCCGGTAATGGCGGAAGCGGTGATCTTGCGGCTTTCAACAGTGTTAAAGTTGACCGCAAAAGCTTCGGAAGCTCCGTCCTCTTTATCAAGCATATAAGCGCCGGGCGCGTCGGTGTTCTTGAACAGGAGAGGAAGAACAGAAAGTTCTTCCTTTCTTCCGTTTGGAAGTGTCAAAGAGGGCGTTGCATCGTTTAAAGAGGAATTGATCCTTACCGATTCGCCGCAATAAACATTTGTTGCAGCCAACAGATCCGAGTTTCCCAACTCCGAGATCACGTTCCAGATCAGGATCGGAAAACGATAGTCAAGGGGAAGATCAGTAGAATGCAGGTCAAATCCGATGAAGCCGACTTTTCTTCCGGAAATATCGCCGATAAAGCCTGCACTTTTCTTTCCGGCCCTGATAAAGGATTTTGCCCAGACAGGTTGCTCAACAGTGAGACTTGAGGTTACACCGAAGGAAAAATCGGAAATTCCCCGTGTGTAGGAACTGTCTTCAATGGTAAGATACGAATTTTCAATATTTTCCGAGATTTCGAAAAACTGACCGGGATCACAGTTGATAAAAAGCAGGTTACCTTCCGACGGAAGCTCTGCAGGTAACATATCCTGACCGTCAATGATGATGAGGTCATAGCCTGCTGTTGCGTTACCCGAAAATGTCTCGGGATCGTTGGTTTCATGCAGTGTGATGTTCTCGTTCAGTTCAATGGCTTTTTTGAGATAAATGTTTCTTTCGGTCAGCAGAAGCACTTTACCGCTTTTTTTGGCACTGCTGATACAGTAGGCTGTGTTGTCGAGAAGCAGAGCGTCATTGGCTTCGATCTCGGCTTTAAGCACGGTTCCGGTAAAGTCAAGGCTCTCGAAGTAGACGACATCACTTTTTCCCGCTTCCAGGGAATAGGAGGAGACATTTAAGAGCTTGTCATCACCGTAGAGATTCACGTCCCCCGATACGGGCTGAGACCCATGGTTGGTGACACAGGCCAGAACGGTGAGAAGGTCTCCCTTTTGGGATGAACTGACGTAGTCCAGTGACACATTTTCCACAGGCGCGGAAAAATTATAAATTGTACCGTTCAAACTTCCGAGAGACAAGGGCGAATCTGTGAAAGCCGTAACATGAAGAGCTGTGTTACCTGCCGCCAGACCCTGACAGACGGAAAGACCGCCCGAGCAGTCACCGGCAAGAGTCGTGCCCTGAATGCTTTCAATGGCATTCAAAACCGCTGATCTGTCGATGGATCCCGACAGGAGAGAAGTGGTCCTGTCGGAGCAGGCGATCACAGTGATCGCTGTGTCGTCTGATAGTGTCTTTACGTACTCTCTGGCAGCGTTTTTGGCGTAGTCCAGACGAGTCTTTTTATTGCTCATCACTGTGCTCATGCTGCCGCTGTTGTCGATCAGAAGCACAACATTTGAAGAAGCAGCTTCTTCCTGCGCAGTGTAGGGAGACATGAGACAAAAGATCAGCACCAGTATCGTGAAGATCTGTATGATCAGTAATTTATTTTTCTTGAGCTTTTCCCAGGGAGTGTCCGATTCCTTGTTGCGATACATCTCGTTCCACAGAAACAGAGACGGGACTTTGTGAGCCACAGCCTTTTGCTTCAAAAGGTACATTATGATCACGATGGGGATCAGGATCAGAAGGAAAAGCGGCCAAAGATGCATGAAGCGCATGTTCTAACCTCTCAATATGGTTTCATAACTGTTTTCCGTATTTGCAAGGACGTATTTTGCACCGTATTTCTTGCAAAGTCCTTCTATTTTCTTTAAAAATCTTTCCTTAGCGGCGTCGTAGTCTTTTTCGAGCGAGGAAGAGCCGGTTACTTTGATGTTGCTTCCGTTTTCCGAGTCGATCAGGCTGAAGGTTCCCGAAAGCTCCGGGTGCAATTCTTCTTTTGAAAGTACCTGGATCAGGAAGATCTCCTGCTTTTTATGAGCCAGGTATTTTATCACGTCTTCCAGATGTTCCGTGTAAAAGTCGGAGATCACGATAGACATTCCGCGCAGCTTGATGTCCTGAGAACATATGCTTTTAAGAAGATCGTTGGCGCCTGCCGGTTCCATCAGGGAAAGGTTGTCTGTGATCTTGGAAAAACCCTGCTTTCCCGTAACTCCTTTAAAAGTCTCGCAGCGATCGTCCTTAAGGAAGTTCAGGATCACGCGATCTGAGTGGTCCAGAATACAGTAGGAGAGGGCTGCGGCGATCCGCTTGGCCAGCACGATCTTGCTGTTCTCGCCGAAGTTCATGGAAGCGCTCCCGTCCAGATAGATCCTGAAAAGTCCCTCTTTTTCTTCCATAAACAGTTTTATGAAAAGACGGTCAAAGCGGGCATATGCATTCCAGTCGATCCTTCTGATGTCGTCTCCGGGAAGATACTCACGGAAATCCGAGAACTCCACGCTGCTTCCTTTGGCGTTGGATTTTCTGCCGCCGTTGGCGCCCGCAGCAAGCCTCATTCGAAGGTTCATTCTGAAGAGGGAAAGACTTCTGTAAAATTCGGCATTAAAGGTGTCGTCGTATACCATTTATTCAGTAACCTCTGAAATGATCTGTGAAATGATGGCATCGGTGCTGACTGCATCGGCCATAGCTTCAAAAGTGGTTGCGATACGGTGTCTGAGTGCGGGATAGGCTACCGCGCGAATGTCATCAAAGGAAACGTTTGCTCTGCCTTCCAAAAGAGCTCTTGCCTTTGATGCGTTGAAAATGGCCTGAGCAGCACGGGGTGAGGCACCGCAGGAAACGTACTTCTTAATGTATTCGGTAGCGCCGGGTACTTCGGGGTGGGTGGCAACAACAAGCTTTAAAGCATATTCTTCAACCGCACTTGAAAGCTTGATGTCACGAATGATGTTTCTTATATTGATGATCTCTTCGCCGCTCATGATCGGATTGATCTCTGTTTTCTTGTTGGTGACGGTAATGTCCATGATCTGCTTGAGTTCGTCGAGAGTGGGGAAATCCACCTGAATCTTGAACATAAAACGGTCCAGCTGAGCTTCGGGAAGAGGGTAGGTGCCTTCGTTTTCTATGGGGTTTTGTGTTGCAAGAACCATGAAGGGAGCGGGCATTTCATAGGTTTTTTTGCCCACTGTTACTGTTTTTTCCTGCATGGCCTCCAAAAGTGCCGACTGGGTTTTTGGAGTAGCACGGTTGATCTCATCTGCCAGAACCAGATTTGAGAAAATGGGGCCGGGTTCAAAAGAAAAAACGTTGTTTCCGTTTTCTTTTATGATCAGGTTGGTACCTGTAACGTCTGCGGGCATGAGATCGGGTGTAAACTGGATACGTGAAAATGCTATATTAAAAACTTTTGCGATGGTTTTGACCAGCTGAGTCTTTCCCAGACCGGGAACACCTTCGAGAAGAACGTTTCCGTTTGTAAGCATGGCTATGATCACTTCACGGATAACGGTCTTTTGACCGATGATGCCTTTTCCGATCTCTTTTTCACACAAAGTTACTTTTTCAACAATTTGCTGCAAATCTTTTTCTTCCATTGCTCCTCCTATTCTGAAAGCTCAGAAAAATAATTTTTGACCACATCCTTCATGGCGTCGGGAACCGATGATGAATTCAGTGCGGTATACGCCTTTCCGGTGTAGGATGTTATTACTGTTTCATAATCTGCGGCTGTACCCGCAAAGGTCAAGCCTTCAGAAACTTTTTGTTTTTGACTGTCTCCTGTACCGGTGTCCTTGCCGGTAACGGAAACGGAGTTGTAGGTGTCGGGGATTGTGATCATCTCACCTTTTTTTACTTCTTGTTCATTGGCATGGTTCGAGCCGTTGTACCAACCGGCGCCCTGACCTGTACCACCTTGGCCTGTACCACCCTGGCCTGTACCGCCCTGACCTGAGCCGTTTTGGCCCTGCTGTCCCTGCTGTCCCTGCTGTCCCTGCTGCCCTTGCTGACTGTTTTGACCCTGCTGACTCTGCTGGCTCTGCTGACCCTGCTGGTTTTGACCGTTTTCGTTCTGTGAAGGATTCTCGGTGGAGTATTTACCGGAAGAAGCCTGCTCACCTGAATTTTTAAGGGCAGATGCCATTTCCTGAGCAGCATCCGAAAATTCCATATCATCTTGTTTATATGAAGAAGCAAGCTCTTCAAGAGAGTCGATCAAAGCTTTTTTTTCTTCGGCTGACAGTGATTTTGCATAAGAGGAGAGTTCATTAAGAGCCTTCCTGTCAAATCTGTCCTTTGCTTTTCTGACTTCGCTGTGAGTCTTGGCTGAATCCAGTTCCTTAAGACTGTCCTTATAGAGGTCTTCAAGCTTTTTCATCTCTTCGTCACTGATCTCGGGAACTTCTGAGAGCTTTTCGATCTCTTTTTCTAATTTTTCGGCAGTTTTTTCCGCTTCTTCCGCCACATCGTGATTTGTAACGGCAGCGTCCTTGGCGGGAGTGTCTATGAATGAGACGGCACCTGTCAGAAAAATTAGCACAAGCATTATGATCATGCATGAGTTCTTGGGCTTCCATTTAAAAGCTTTTGAAAGATCCAGCTTCTTAAGTTTGTTGACGGTATCGCGGCGCTGGATCAATGACATGTCGTCTTTTTGATCCAGATTTTCGAGTGCCGTTGACAAGCGCTCTTTGAGGCCGCACTTGTCAGCTTCGACAGCCGCTTCTTGTTTGTCGGGCATTAGTACAAGCATGACAAGCTCTGCACACAATATGCTTAAAACAAGGAATGCGCCGCCATAATAATGGGCCTTGAATATGGGAATGACAAGAGACAGCAGCATGATCGCAAGAAAGCCGCCTGTTCCGACGAAAGCACCGTAAAACAGTGCTTTCAGCAGATTTCTTTTCAACATTTTTCTCTGTATTCTTTTTAGGTAGTTAATTATTGTTTTTCTTTCCACGTTTTACTCGCCTTGTTGTGTTGTTCAGCTTGGCAGCTGAAAGCCTTAAAAGGTAAAAACTTACAATAATCTGTATAACAAATCCGATAGGAGCCCAGTGCTTTACAAAGAAACTTTTGGGCGACAGAAAATCGGCGGTGTGCTCAATGATGCCTGCCATACCGTTAAAGCTTCCGGAAAAGGCATTGAAGCCTACGATCTTATCCAGTACATCAAAAACTGTTGTAGCAGGATTAAGATACAAAATGAAGAAAGAATAATCACCCGTGTTAAAGAGATTTTCTTTGAAGTAGTTTCCGAAGTAGTAGCTGTTGCTTGTAGTAACCGAGATCAAACGTGTGATCGTACACAGAATAACTGTGCCGAACACCAGAAGAAACACCATGGAAAGTACACAGGCAGATGCACGGGAGCTTTTTTTAACCACGGTAGAGAAGAAAATGCCGTAGGCGGAAAGGTACATGACCGTTTCTATTACTGCCAGCATTACCGCAAGTAGCTGAAAAAAGCTGATGCTGCCGTAGATCAACACCACAGAAAGGAAGGGCAGTAATGAAATAAGCAGCAAAAGCGTGTAGGCGACGGATGAGAGGTATTTGCCCAAAATAATATCAAAATTCGACATTTTAGTGGTTAATAGTACATCCAGAGTTTGCCTTTCCCGTTCATTCGCTATGGACGGGCCTGCTTCTGACGGAACCATAAGACAGACAAAGGCGCATTCAACGATTATAAAGCCGTCAAAGATCCAGGTGAAGGCCTGAAGATCCATGTGGCTGAATTCAGCCATGCTTGAGTTGCTGACCAATAATATAAGGATGAAGATCAGGCTTGCCAGAACATTCAGAATGAACAAAGAAACTGCCATTCTGCTTCTTTTGGCCTTTATACTGATGTCCTTTAAAAAGACGGGATTTTTAAGCATTATTTTCTGCATTTGCGTTTCCTCCTTCCATAATGTTAAGGAAAATATCTTCCACATTCTCATGATTCTTGGAGAACGTGGCTACCGGGATGTCGTTTGTGATCAGCTTCTTCAGAAGGGCGGTGTATTCCGCATCACTTCCGCTTGCTGTCAGTCTGATCCCCTTGGAAGTAAGATCCGCACATGTAACAAAAGGACATTCTCTTATCAAAGAAAGAGCACGACCCGGATCTCCGGAGAATGTAATTTCTATAAACTCACCACCGGTGGAGAGAGCCAGGGCATCTTCTATGGAACCGTTAAATTTCATCTCTCCGTGGTTGATGATGCCGATGGAAGAGCACATTTCGATAAGTTCGGGAAGAATGTGCGATGAGATTATTATTGTTTTCCCCATGGAGGAAAGGTTCCTTAAGATCTCTTTAAGTTCATGTCTTGCCTTAGGGTCCAATCCCGAAGCGGGCTCATCCAAAAACAGTATTTTGGGATTTTGGACAAGAGCTCTTGCTACACAAAGTTTTTGCTTCATACCTCTTGAAAGAGAGTCGACCTGTTCGTTGGCTTTGTCGGAAAGATTTACAAGCTCCAACAGGTTGTCTGTAAGTGTGTCAGCTTCTTTACCCCAGATATTGTAAGATCCTGCAAAAAAATGCAGATATTCCGAAGCTGTAAGATCGGCATAAACTCCGAAAAAGTCGGGAACATAACCTACTTTTCCGCGAAGAGAGGATCTGCCCTTGGAATCCAAAGCCTGGATCCCATCTATCATGATCGATCCGTTGTCGGCTTTTTCGAGCCCCACACAGATCTTCATGGTTGTAGTTTTTCCTGCTCCGTTGGCCCCTACGAAACCGAACAGTTCCCCGTCGTTGACTGAGAGAGAGAGGTTGTTCAAAGCCTTAAAAGGGCCGAAACTTTTGTTTAGATTTTGTATTTCAAGCATTTTCGATACCCTCCTAATTGTTTTCGGTCATATTGCCGGGAACCATGACCACTTCAAGTATGTTCTCGGAAGCGGTCTTTGTATTGGAAAGCAGACTTTCCGCAGTTTCAAAATCAAAGCAGATAAGGTAAGGCTGAGTGATCAGTTCGGATGGGCATCCGTCTGAATTCAAATTGCACAGATTGTAAATCTCCTCTAAAGTGGAATAACTTCTGTATCCACCGTAATAGCCGCCTTTGTATGCTTGTGAAGAATTATTTATACTTTCCGCATAGGAAGTGTCGACGATTATTCCGGACGAAGGTAATCCGTCGCTTTCAATAATGTATTTGCCGGCTTCATACATTAAATAATCTTTCTTGTAATCATTGTTCTTAAGGCCCATAAAGTAGCTTCCGAAATTGCCGTCGTCCTGAAGGCCTGAAATGATCTTAGCAATATAGGAGGCATCGCCGTTTAAATAATAGCCGTTTTTGTTGATGTAAAATACGGAAACGGGAACGATCTTTGAAAGGTCGATCCTTGAACCCGGGGTAAGTGTACCAAGAGGGTATACCATATAGTCGGCCAGGATCGCACAGTTTTCAAATGTCTTTTCCGTGTTGTTCTGTACATAACCCGAAAGCTTGTAATCACTGTATGATGCGTTAAAAGCTACATCGTAACCGTCTGTCGGCTTTGATCGGGTGAACATCAGGGTCTCTTTTGCAAGAGCAGCTTTTCCGCGAAGGGAGATCGGATTGGAACCCTGATCGTCTAACCAGGCTATGTTGTAGTTGAGTTCTTCAAAATTCGTGTTATAGCCGTGATAATAGTTATCTGTTCTGATAAGCTGAGGGAAGTAGTTCTTTGAAAAATCTATCTTGTATTGCTTGTTCTTTGGCAAGATCAATCCGGAGAAAGTACTTTCGTTCACGACTTTATCCGATACTTCGGAAAATTTAATTGAGTTTACAACCGGTTTATTGATCTTCGTAGTCAGGCTGCAGATAAGGATCAAAACAGTGGCGATCAAAGCAAGACTGATCTGGACCGGCCATAAAAGGATGGATCTTTTCCTCTTTTTCAGGAAGAAGAAGGCGACAAAGCCTAATGTTGTGTATGTGACAAAGATCAAAAAGTACGCAGGTAAAGGAAGGAGATTACCGAAAGTGAGCTCTTCTGCCAGGCGTTCTGCCTGATACAGATTGTCTGAGCTGTATCCGTAGCCGCCCGAAATATAATTGTTATATAAGATCGGACCCTTAAAAAACTCGATCAGATAGGAAATTGTGCTAAAGTAGGCTTCCGATGTGATAAAAGGCTCCTTTGAAATATCGGTGGCTGCAGTACAGATCTCACCGTTTCCGTAGGGGGTATGACCTACAAAAGCGTACGGATCAATCTCGTTTTCGATGTGTCCGTAGATCAGCACGGAATCTGACAGGGGCTCTGTGATCTGTGTCTTATAGTACCGGGTTTCCTTATCAATCTTGTCAAAATTCAGCGTTTTGGAGAATTCCACGATCTTATCAGCTATATAGTTTACACAGTATTCTTTGAAATTCTTCTCCTCCCAATCCAGTTCACCGGCGGACAACCTGCTTTGAGAAGTGGCGTAAGTTTCGCCGTGGTAATCGAACCAGGCGTAATTGATAAAAGCGTCCTTATTATTATCATAAATGTATTCATTTATTTTGTCAGAGTTAAGTAAAGCCAGATATCCCTCTGAGTTAAAGAAGTCCTTATCTATGGCAGAGTACACGGCAATTGCCTGAGAATCCTCGTAGGATCTTCCGGAATAGATCGCATTCAAATCAATGGCGAATTGGGACGATTCACTTGCTCCCAAATCGGTGGAAACCGTTTTTAATTCATCCAATTCTATAAAAGACAGTTCGGGAAATCCTTTCAGCACCTTTGAAGCACTTGTTCCGGTTCCGACGATCAAGAGACCGCCGTTTGAAACCCATTCGAGGAGAGATTTTCTTTGAGCATCCGACAGTCTGTCCGAAGAAAAATCCGAGATGATCAGGGCGTCCATGAAATCAAGAGCTCTGGAATCTTCGGGAAATGTCTTTTCGGTGAATTTCTCGGTCAGGATCGTAAGATCCTGCAGGTTTTTTAGTCTGGAACCGGAAATTGAGGAAAGGGCATTGTAATCGTCCGATAAGATACCCACGCGGGCATATTGATTCATGAGGTCGTAATTCAACTGGAAATCCTTTTCCAGGATTTTTTTACCCTTTGAATCGGTTACTCTGATACAGCATTTGTTTGCTATTACGGATGAGAGACAAATAAAATTGTAGGTTTTTGAAGAACCGGCTGCCAGAGAAACTTTTCTTTCATAAGCCGCAATGTCATTTCTGCTTAACGGAACGATCAGCCAGACAGAACCCTCAAAATCTGTAGAATTGCTGGTCAAGGTCACATTGAAGGGAACATTGATACCGGATTCCAAAAGGCCGTTGTTTCCGTAAGTAAGAGAAACATCAACAGGCGGTTTTGCGGCTGCTTCCGCGGGAACTCCGAAAAAAGGACCGACGGTCAATGCTGCGAGAAGAAGTGCAGCGACCGCTCTTTTTAAGATTTGCTTTAAATTCATTTTTTCTAACTCCTTGGAAAAAATATATGCTTATTATAGCTTAATTGAAATGTAAATGCATCAAAAAAACATCCCCGATACAAATTTACGGTTTCCAATTTAATAGACGTAAAAAAACTTATAATGTTTCTTAGAAAAATGAATAAATATGAAAAACTGTTTTCACGGATCGGTCGGGTTTTTTTCTTGCTTTTTTCACATTTCTAATGTAAGATAAATTTTGTATGCGTAGAATTTGGGGCAGATTATTCAGGAGGACAATCAAAGTATGGATTTCTTCACGATCTTGACGTTTCTGGGAGGAATAGCGCTATTCCTTTTTGGAATGGATACTATGGGAAAGTATTTGGAAAAGCTTTCCGGAGGTAAGCTTGAGAAAGTACTGGCTAAGCTTACATCAAAAAGGATTACCGCGGTAATCTTCGGGGCATTGGTAACTGCGATCTTACAATCATCCACCACTACATCCGTAATGGTAGTAGGTCTCGTAAACTCCGGTATCATGAAGCTTTCACAGGCTGTCGGAGTTTTGATGGGTGCCAACATCGGTACGACCATTACAGCATGGATCTTATCTTTGGCAGGACTGGGTGATGAGGCGCCTTTTGTTCTCCAGCTTTTTAAACCGGCTGCACTTGCGGGAATTCTCGGTATTATCGGTATTTTGATGCGTATGATATCGAAAAAAGAAAAGCGAAGGGACATCGGAACCATACTTTTGGGCTTTTCGCTTCTCATGTTCGGTATGACGACAATGGCAAATGCCGTTGCTCCGCTTGCAGAACTGCCTGAAGTTCAGGAATTGCTGCTGAAGTTTTCAAATCCCATACTCGGCGTGCTGGTTGGATTGCTGATCACCGTGCTTGTGCAAAGCTCGGCTACATCGATCGGTATCTTACAGGCGTTCTGTGTTTCGGGAGCAGTAACCTATGCGGTTGCAATCCCCATCATCATGGGACAGAACATCGGAACCTGTTTCAAAGCATTGATCTCAGCCATCGGCGCCTCCAAGAATGCTAAGAGAGCATCCTTTGTACATTTGTATTTTAATATGATCGGAACCGTATTGTTCCTTGCACTTTTCTACATTTCGCATGCCATTTTCAGGTTCGAATTTGTAAATGAGGCTGCGGGTGCAGACAATATCGCATTCATACACAGTATGTTCAACATCGGAACCACGCTTGTTCTCTTCCCGTTCGCAGGCATTATTGAAAAGCTTGCAACCCTCACCGTACCTGAGGTTAAGAAGGGCGATGACAGTGAGAACAAAGAATTTAAGCTTCTCGATGTTCGTTTCCTTGATACACCCACATTCGCCATCGAGCAGTGTAAAGCAGTTACGCTCAATATGGCTAACATTGCGAAAGCTGCATTGTTTACGGCAGTTGACATTGTTGCAAACTATGATCGCGACAAGGCGGAGAGAGTGGCTCAGCTTGAAGAAGAAGCAGATGTTTATGAGGATGAACTCGGCAACTATCTTGTAAAAGTTACCAACAAGCGACTTTCCAAGAAAGACAGTAATGCCGTTACCAAGATACTTCATTGTATAAGTGATTTTGAAAGAATTTCAGACCATGCTTTGAATATTAAAGAAGCTGCGGAAGAAATGAACAAAAAAGGCATTAAATTTTCCGGTGAAGCACAAAAGGAACTGGACGTTCTTATCAGAGCGGTTGAAAACATCGTCTCTGAAACCGTTGAAGCCTTTGCGACAGAGGATCTTAGTGTTGCACGTAAGGTTGAACCTCTGGAGCAGGTTATCGATGACCTTACCCAGCAGATCAAGGGCAGACACATCGATCGTCTTGTAAAAGGAAAGTGCACTATAGAACTGGGATTCGTTCTTACCGATCTTATAACCAACTATGAAAGGATCTCAGATCACTGTTCCAACATTGCGATCGCTGTCATTCAGATGAATCAGGATGTGGAAGGGGCTCATGAGTATCTGGATAAGATCAGGACAGGTGCAGACAGAGATTATTCAAAGGAATACATGGCCGACGAGGAAACATATGCTTTGCCCGTCGTGTCTGAAGAATAAATTATTAAGGGAAAGAGTGGATACATTAAAATGGTAAAAGTAGTTAAATTCGGAGGAAGTTCTCTCGCTTCCGCCGAGCAGTTCAAGAAAGTGGGAGACATCATCAGAAGCGAAGCGGACAGAAAGTACGTTGTTCCTTCAGCACCCGGAAAGAGAAACGGAGCGGATACAAAGGTTACCGACATGCTATACGGATGCTACGCACTTGCGGAAGAGGGCAAGGATTTTACTGCGGCACTTGAAAAGATCAAGGAACGCTATGATGAGATCATTACCGGTCTCGGATTAAAGACAGACTTGAGCGGCGAATTTAAAACGATCGCAGAGAATTTTAAGAAGAAGGCAGGCGTACAGTACGCCGCTTCCAGAGGTGAGTACCTTAACGGTATCATCATGGCTGATTATCTCGGATTCACATTCCTTGACGCTGCTGAGGTCATTTTCTTCGACGAAGACGGAAATTTCCTTGCAGAGGATACAAACGCAGTACTTTCCAAGAGGATCAAGGAACTGGACAACGTGGTTCTTCCCGGTTTCTACGGCGCAACAAGAGACGGAGTGGTAAAGACTTTCTCCAGAGGCGGTTCGGACATTACCGGATCTATTCTTGCAAGAGCTGCGGGCGCTGACATTTACGAAAACTGGACCGACGTTTCCGGTTTCCTGGTAGCAGATCCCAGGATCGTAAAAAATCCCGAGGTCATTACCACCATCACTTATAAAGAGCTCAGAGAGCTTTCCTACATGGGCGCTACGGTTCTTCACGAGGATGCGATCTTCCCCGTAAGAAAGAGCGGAATCCCCATTAACATCAGAAACACCAATCGTCCCGAAGATCCCGGCACGATGATCGTTGAAAACACCTGCAAGCAGTCGGATTTCACGATCACCGGTGTTGCAGGCAAAAAGGGCTTTGTTTCCATCAATATTGAAAAAGATCAGATGAACTCCGAGACAGGCTTCGGAAGACGCGCACTGGAAGCTTTTGAACTTTCGGGCATTTCATTCGAGCACATGCCTTCCGGAATTGACACTTTGTCAGTTTTTGTACATAAACCCGAATTTGAGGGCAAGGAACAGCAGGTTCTTGCCGCAATTCACCGCCTTACCGCTCCCGACAGCGTTGACATAGATTCCGATGTTGCACTTATTGCGGTCGTAGGTCGCAGCATGAAGTCAAACCATGGCGTTGCAGCCAGGATCTTCGCAGCACTTGCGCACAATAACATCAACATCAAAATGATCGACCAGGGCTCATCCGAGCTCAATATCATAATCGGTGTTTCAAACAACGATTTCGACAATGCCATAAAGGCTATATATGATATTTTCGTCACTGCAAAGCTGTAGGCGGTACGGCTCTTTGTAAAAAAGAGACAAATGGCCATACCGACTATAAAATTTCCCGCCATGTTCGGGAGAAAGAAGAGTTGTGTATGAAAAATAACAAGTCATCCGTAAAATTGGACGGTGCGCTGGCCAGCTATATGCAATGGCCCGCCTATTTAGCACTCGTGCTGGTATGCTTTGACATATGCATATGCCTGTATTTTCCGGCTGCTACACCGTTCGTATTGATATATACGATCATATACCTTCTTATCAGTATTATGATCTGGATCTTCAAGCGTCAGCAGGCGTTGAGAGAGTTGACGAGTTTCGCCACTGAATTCAATCATGCTCAGCATATGATGCTTAAGGAATTGGATGTTCCGTTCGGAATGCTTGACATGAACGGACATCTTGTATGGGCCAACAACGATCTCAAGGATCTCATTTCCATTGAGAGAAGCGTTAAAGAGCCCATCTCTAAGATATTTAACAATGATTCTTTAAATGTACTTCCCACTGTTGAAGAAGACGTGGAGTACCATATTTCATACGGCAGAAACAATTATCTGATGCGTCTGAGACTCATTACGCCCTCGGAGTACGGCGACACCATTTTATGGAGAGCAGAGCAGAGTATGGATGCGCCCGATGATTCGCTTATTGCCATGTTCCTTTACGACGAAACGGAAAGCGTTGCGCTCAAAAAGGAAAACTTTGATGAAAAGATGATAGTCGGGCTTCTCTACATCGATAATTTTGAAGAAGCCTTTGAAGGGGCGGACGAGGTCAGACGTTCGCTGGTAACCGCATGGGTTGAACGTGAGATCAATAAGTACATGAAACCCTACGATGCCATCATCAAGCATTTGGAGAAGGACAGATACATGTTTGTTATCAAGCAGCGTTACCTTACACAGCTTGAGGCGGATCGTTTCTCCATTCTTGAGAATATCAGAAACCTTAATATCTATGACCTTACAATGACGATCTCCATCGGTGTGGGTGTCTATACGGATTCTTACATCAAGGCCTATGAAGGTGCTCATGAAGCGATCGATCTTGCACTCGGACGAGGCGGAGATCAGGCCGTGGTAAAGCGTCCCAGCGGCATTTCCTACTACGGAGGAACAACCGCATCCCAGGAGAAGTCTACGCGAGTTAAGGCACGAGTTAAGGCTCATGCTTTACGTGAATACATGGAGGGCAAAGAAAAAGTGGTCGTAATGGGCCACACAATGGCTGACATTGATGCTGTCGGCGCTTCCATCGGTATTTACAGGATCGCAAAGACTTTGAACAAGCGCTGCTACATCTGTTTGACAGATCCGACCACAGTAATCCAGGTGGCAACTGCAGGCTTCATCGGTAATCCCGATTATGAAGAAGATATGTTCGTAACTGGAACAAAGGCAAAGGGAATTGTGGACAATGACACCCTTCTTGTTGTAGTGGATGTTAACAGACCTTCTTACACGGATACACCGGATCTTTTAAAGCAAACAAATGCAGTGGTCGTTCTGGATCACCACAGACAGATGAGTGACAAGATAGACAATGCGGTTCTTTCGTACATTGAACCTTATGCATCATCCGCTTGTGAAATGAT
>JAILNG010000237.1 GCA_024691875.1 Lachnospiraceae bacterium
CGCTGCCAACGGCTTACCCCAGCGCTTTTTGTCGTCACGGAGTCTTTCAAAAAATTCTTGAAATGTAAAACGGATAGAGGTCAAATCGCCGCCGGCTGCCACAATTTTTGCGACAGAGGAGATAACAGCATAGGAAGCGCCATGGTAAGGGCTTCGACTTGAGAGGTAGGGATCAAAGCCGTAGCTCATCATGGTCACGGTGTCGCACTTTCCGCGAAGAACGGGAAGCTTTGCCACCATGGTCTGGGTGGGCGTCATTTGATACTTTCCTCCGAAAGGCATAAGGGTGCTTGATGCTCCGATCGATGAGTCGAACATCTCGGAAAGCCCCTTCTTTGAACATACGTTAAGGTCCGAAAGGGTATCGAGCCACTTCTTCTTAAGGTCGCTCTCTTCCTTTTCTTCCTTCTTTTCTTCAGGCATCTCAACGAAAGCTGTTGCTTCCTGATGAGCACCGTTTGTATTGAGGAAATCACGTGAAATGTTCACAATGTCTTTTCCTCTCCATTTGAGAACAAGACGCTTCTCTTCCGTAACCTTTGCCACGATCACTGCTTCAAGGTTCTCTGAAGCCGCAAATTCAAGCATCTTATCCGCATCCTTTTTATCTACTACAATTGCCATTCTTTCCTGAGATTCGGAAATGGCAAGCTCTGTACCGTCAAGTCCCGCGTACTTCTTGGGAACCAGGTCCAGATCGACTGTGAGTCCGTCCGCAAGTTCACCGATGGCAACGGAAACACCGCCCGCACCGAAGTCGTTACACTTCTTGATGAGCTTTGTAACCTCGGGACGTCTGAAAAGTCTCTGAAGCTTTCTTTCCGTAGGTGCATTACCCTTTTGTACTTCTGCGCCGCAGGTGTTGATGGACTCGGCATTATGAGCCTTGGAAGAGCCTGTTGCTCCGCCGCAGCCGTCACGTCCGGTACGTCCGCCCATAAGGATGATGACGTCTCCGGGCTCTGAATTTTCTCTGATAACATTTTCTCTCTTTGCAGCACCCATTACAGCACCGATCTCAAGGCGCTTTGCAACGTAATTGGGATGATAGATCTCGTCAACAAGACCTGTTGCAAGACCGATCTGATTACCGTAAGATGAGTAACCGTTTGCAGCTCCCGTAACGATCTTTCTCTGAGGAAGTTTTCCGGGCAGGGTCTCTGCGATGGGAAGCCGGGGATCTGCCGCACCTGTTACTCTCATTGCCTGATAAACGTAGCCTCTTCCCGAAAGGGGATCACGGATCGCACCACCAAGGCAGGTAGCTGCACCACCAAAGGGTTCGATCTCTGTGGGATGATTGTGAGTTTCGTTTTTAAAGAACACAAGCCATTCCTCTGTCTTACCGTCTACTTCTACGGGAACGATGATGGAGCATGCATTGATCTCATCGGAAACTTCCATGTCGTCCAGCTTTCCCGCTGCTCTCAACTCCTTCATGCCGAAAATGGCAAGATCCATTAACGAAACATACTTGTCGGGACGATTTGCATAGAGCACTGAACGAGCCTTTAAGTACTTTTCGTAGGAAGCCTTGATGGGAGCTGTGTACTTTCCTTCTTCAAACTCAACGTCTGTGAGTTCGGTCAGGCAGGTTGTATGACGGCAGTGATCCGACCAATAGGTGTCAAACACACGGATCTCCGTAAATGAAGGATCTCTCTTCTCTTCGTTCTTGTAGTAGTCGCGAATGAAAAGGAAATCTCTGAATGTCATAGCAAGATTCAAGGAGGCATATAATTTCTCGAGTTCCTCCTCCGAAGCCTCTCTGAAGCCATCAAAGATCTTGATGTCAGCGGGAGTCTCGTAATTTATCTGTAAGGTCTCGGGAAGTTCTTCCGAAGCGGTTCTGGAATCAACGGGGTTGATGCAGTACTTACGGATCTTTTCAAGTTCTTCGGATGTAACCTTTCCCTTAAGGACATAGGTTGTTGCGCTTAAAATAACAGGCTCTTCGCTCTCGCAAAGAAGCTTTACACACTGAACCGCAGAGTCAGCTCTCTGATCGAACTGTCCGGGAAGATACTCGACAGAGAAATACACTTCGTCGGCAGTCTTGGGGAATTCTCCCTCATAGAGGAAATCTACGGGAGGCTCGGAAAATACTGTTCCGAGAGACTTTTTGTAGGTTTCGTCGCTCAGGTTTTCAATGTCGTATCTGATAAGTACACGAACGCTTTCAACCGAATTGATGCCGAGATACTCGGTGATCTCATTTTTAAGTTCTTTCGCACGTACCGCATAGGCAGGCTTTTTTTCTGAGTAGATTCTCTTAACCATAATATATAAACCTCATCTTTTTTTATCTGAGCTAAGTATTGGCTGTGCGGGAAGTGTGCCATCCGAGGGATGGCACACTTCGGGCGGGCGCACCATTTGTGGTTTTTGTAGGCTTACAGGGATAATATTTTTTGGAGGGAGGATTAGGGAAAGTGCATGCCGCTATACGTTTAAATGTATAACACGGAAACTATGGGCGGCACATGTGTCGCTATTATACCTCGAAGGACAGCATTATTTTTCGACACTTCGTGTCGCTATACGTTTAAATGCATGACACGGAAACTATGGGCGGCACATGTGCCGCATTTATACCGATACATACAACACTCCTGATCCCAAAAAGCAGGATCGGAGTGTCATATGTACCGGCATAACCGCTTCGCGGTCATCATAGTTTCCTCGTACCATAGTAAACTAAACGCAGATGACAAAAAGTTCGAATACTACGTTGTAAAAGCTTCGCGGTTTACCATGATCTCCTTAATCCTATTTCCAAAAAATATTATCTTTGTGCTTCCATTAAACCACAAATGGTGTTATTATGAAAATTAATATAATTCACTTGTTTAATTATTTTAGCTAATTAACAAGTTGGGAGTATATGAATTGGGCTAACCTTATGTTTATGCCCGGATGGAGGTTCTATGACAGACGTTAACTACGAGCTTTACAAAGTTTTTTTCCACGTTGCGAAATCCTTAAGTTTTTCGGACGCAGCCACAGATCTTTTCATTTCACAATCTGCAGTCAGCCAGTCCATTAAGGTGCTTGAAAGAAGGCTGGGACAGACTCTCTTTGTGAGAAGTACAAAAAAAGTCACCCTCACAAAAGAAGGTGAAATTCTTTACAAGCACATCGAACCGGCGGTCGGTCTGATCACAAAAGCTGAAAATCAGCTTTCATCTGCAAAAGAAACTGGCGATATAATCTTTAAGATCGCAGCCAGCGACACCATCTGCCGTTACTTCCTGGTTCCTTACTTCAATGAATTCCACAAAAAGTACCCCGACATTCACATTAAAGTCATCAACGCTTCATCATCGGGATGTGCAGCTCTCCTTGAAGAGAACAAGGTGGATCTCATCGTTTCAAATCATCCGAATCCCACTTTGAACAGCACCATGAAGATCGTTCCGGTAGCAGACTTTAGGGACATGTTCGTGGCAGACCGTGAATCTTTCCCTTTCGAGGACAAGGAGCTCTCTTTGAGAAAGCTTTCAAAAATGCCCATCCTTATGCTGGACAAGACTTCTACCACCAGTGTTTTCCTTCATGAACTTTTCCGCAAAGCATCCATCGATCTTGTTCCTTCCATAGAAGTAGCAAGCAACGACCTTTTGATCGACCTGGCAAAGATCGGTCTCGGAATTGCTTTTGTTCCGGATTACTGCCTCAACAAGAAAGAAAACTCCAATCTCTATGAGATCAAGATCGCAGAAAAAATCCCCACGCGTCGCATCGTAGCAGCCTACGACGACTCAATGCCCCTTACGGAGCCTGCTGTCTTCTTCCTGGATCTGATCAAAAACAGCCGGACTTAAATAAAATAAAACCAAAAAAAGAAGCCCTAACGGCCAATGTCATCTTAACTAAATGACATTGCCCTAACGGCTTCTTTTTTCTTGTTTTTAATAAATAAATACATCTTTTCTGTTGTTAAAATAGTACCGGTTGATCAAGGCCATGGAGGCCGTGATCACAATACTAAAAATGATATCAAGTGTAAACAGATTTTTTCCCGCAGCAACACTCGCCATTATACCGTAAAAAATCGCTATTACAGCACTACCGCAATTGCTCAGAACTACCAGAAGCCCCGCCTTGGCCTTAAACTTTATTATAGCCAATGCTGCCAGCACATCCAGTGCAACCAGCCCCAGCAACAATACACCATACGAATAATCAGCAAATCGAATAAGCGGCAGAGTTTTATAGACTTCTCTCGGATTAATTCCCAATTCGGTATATTCGATTCCCATAAACATCTTTAATGACAGAATAAAGTTCAAAAACGCCCCAAGCCAAAGTGAAAAATAGCCCAGGAAATAGGCCCATTTAAGTCCACGCCCCGAAGTCATTTTTTTTGTACTGTCCGTATACTCGGAATAAAACGGATTGTTTTCCGTTACCGCTTTTCCGCATGACGAACAAAACTTCGAATCATCTGTGATCTCCGCTCCGCAACTGTTACATTTCATTTTTTTCTACCCCCATTGATGTTTTATTGTGTTTTTAATATTCTTACTCCCATATTACCGATCCAGATCTCTTCACTCGCCTTAAACTCTTCTCCCGTGAGCAGGTCCGTTGCATCGCTCCAGATCTTAAAGCATTTGCTTTCATAACCATGATTCAGTGCAAAGATCAGACTGTTGCTGCCTTTGCTTCTGAGTGTAAGTTCCACATCCTTAGGTGCTTCTCCGAGAGACGGAATGTTCAATTCAACCGCCATTCTCTCAAAAAATGTATAATAAAAATCAGGATCGGAGCTTGTTGCAATGTAGTATGCCTTGCCTTCTCCATACTCGTTCATTGTGAGAGCAGGCATCCCCGCATAGAAATCATCCGTATATGCCGCAAGCACTTCCGCACTTTCAGTATGCAGCAGATCGCACAGTGTTTTGGCTGTATACTCCAGGCCCTCCCAGGTAAAATGATTTTCTCTTTCCTTGGGAACCGCATCGATCTCCTCAACCCATATGCCCATAATATCGCGGAACTTACCGGGATAGCCGCCTAAGGTTACGAGATCGTGTTCATCCACGTAGCCGCTGAAGAAAGTGGTCACGAAATGACCGCCCTGCTTTACAAACTTGCTGATCTTCGTGTCGTAATCGCCCTTTACCATGTAAAGTACGGGAGCGATAACAAGATCGTACTTTGAAAGATCGTCATCACAGCCGATCATATCAACAGGAATGTGAAGTTCATAGAACGCACGATAGAACTTCTTGACCTCTTCCGGATAATTGAGTTCCGTAGTGGGACCGGCGGAGAAAGATATCCCCCACCAGTTCTCCCAGTCAAAAAGAATAGCGACTCTTGAATTGGTTCTCGCACCCAGAGTAACTCCCTTGAGTTCATCAAGTTCCCGTCCCAGTTCGGCGCACTCTTTAAATACTTTCCGCTGTAGTCCTGAATATTGAGCAAAATAAGTCCACGTTTAAGCGTGAAGCGATCGTGCAGATAAGTTCTTTCTCAAAGACGGCAAATGTCAAGGTGGTTCAAACGGG
>JAILNG010000027.1 GCA_024691875.1 Lachnospiraceae bacterium
CCCTAAGTTATAAGGGACAAAAAAAGCCAAAAGGACTTTTTATTGACCAATTGGCATTATAATTTAACGTTCGTTAACTGTCAAGAAAATCTTTTTATTTAGTCTTTCTGAACATGAACTTCCTTGCAACGGCGATGCCCACTTTGTAGGGAAGGGGTCGCAAAGCCTTGTCCGCTTCTTTAAGCTTCTCTCTTATGGGGATGTTCTGAGGGCAGTGCTTTTCGCATTTACCGCACTCCACGCACTGACTGGCAAAAGCAGGCTCCTTTGTAAGCCCCACAGTCTGAGCAAACTGAAATCTTCCCTCGGATTTTCCCTCGATGTCCATTGCGTTGTAGCACCTGAAGATTCCCGGGATGTCCACGCCCTTAGGGCAAGGCATACAGTATCTGCACCCGGTGCATCCCACCTTTTCCTTCTCCTTAATGGCAGCAGTAACCTTTTTCAGTGTTTCAAAATCCTTATCGGTAAAATCACCGGCTTCGGCTTTGTCTGCGGTTTTGCAGTTTTCCTGCACCATTTCCGAAGTGTTCATGCCCGAAAGAACTACCGTAACCTCCGGCTGGTTAAAAAGCCAGCGAAAACTCCATTCGGCGGGTGACCAGTCTCTTCCGCTCTCCTTCATGGCTTTCTTTGCGTTTTCCGGAAGCATGTTGACCAGCTTACCGCCTCTTAAAGGCTCCATTATGACAACAGGTATCCCTTTTTCCGCAGCAGCTTTCAGGCCGATAACTCCTGCCTGTGAATTCTCGTCAAAGTAGTTGTACTGGATCTGGCACATGTCCCAATCGTAATCATTTAAGATCTTTAAAAATCCGTCTGAATTTCCGTGGTAAGAAAAACCCACATTTCTGATGGCTCCGGACTTTTTCTTTTCATCCAGCCATTCTCTTACGCCCACTTTTTTAAGCTTTTCCCACATAGCAACATCCGTGAGATGATGCATGAGGTAGTAGTCCACGTAATCTGTACGAAGTCTGGACAGTTCCTCATTAAAAAATTTATCCAGAGCAGCATTGCTGCTGATCAGATACTGAGGGAGCTTCGTCGCGATCTTGATCTTTTCTCTCACATGATTCTTTTCAAAGATCTCTCCGATGGCCGCTTCACTTCCGGAATAGACGTAGGCTGTGTCAAAATAATTGACGCCCAGATCGATGGCTTCCATGATCTGTTTTTCCGCCTTCTCCATGTCTATGCCTGACCCTTTTTTCTGAAATCTCATACAGCCGAAGCCCATTACCGAAAGGTCTTCGCCGTGTTTGTCTTTTCTGTACCTCATATGATTCCTCCTGAACCGCCTTTCAAACTCCTGACCCTGTTGCTGAAAAGTATAGCGAAGATGGAACACGAACACAAATAAAAGATTTATAAAGGCAGAAAACCTGTCATTTTCATAAATTGATTATCCCTGTCATATTGATTTCATTATATAATTAGAAAACATCATTTCGGCGTTTCGTCCGAAAAATGAATTGGGGAAAAGGAGAAGATTAATGAAGATAAGAAAACATATGCTTTTTGCGCTGCTCATCCCGGCGCTCGCGCTTGTAAACGGATGTGCGGATTCAAAAGCATCGGAAAAAGCCACGCCGACGCCTGTTGAAACACCCGCGGCTTCCGCAACTCCCACCGCAGAAGCCACACAAGAGCCTGTTGCAACAGACACCCCGTCTCCCACTCCGGAGCCGGAAATCCCGCTTTACGAAGTACCGAGGAGTGTGAATGAAAACGAGTACCTGAAGATCTTTGATGTTGCCGAAGGTCAGGAAATTCTGACGGTGGATGTTTCAAAAATGGCTTGTTACAGGGAAGGTGCTGTCTATCAGGCAGTTCTTCAAAAGAAGGATGGCAGCTTCGATGAATTCGATCTGACGGAAAGTTCCGGTAAGATCGAGATCAATGTGAAAGATGCTTTAAAAGCAGAGATCTCGCCCGTTCTGCGTTTCGTTTTCGGAAAACGCACCGTGACGCCCGCGCCCTCCGAGATCAACGTGCAGGCAAATGAAAAGTACACCTTGGAAAGCACCTACGGCTTTTACGGACAGGTTGAAACTCTTAAGAACGGAGTCCATTTTAAGGGATCCGAGCCCTGCTTCATAGTCACCGTTCCCGAAGGCTTTTACAACGTAACCCTCGTTAAAGCAGGCGATGCCCGATCTCTGGTCTGCATAGACGGAACCCCTCTGGGATGTAACGTGGGAATTCCCGGTGCGGGCGGAAGAAGCGGCTCAACCCCCGTCGAATACTATATGGAAGATGCCCTTGCTTCAAACGGAACCTTAAGACTCAGCATGGGCGAAAAGGACTACGATCCCGCAGCCCTTGAGATCCGCCGCTCTTCCACTCTTAAGGAAAGAAGGACTCATCTCTATCTGGCGGGCGACTCCACATGCGCAGCCTACTATCCTCTTGAAACTTCGGAGCCTCAGAACGGACGTTTCCAGACCGGCTGGGGCCAGGTTTTGTGCCATTATATAACGGAAGGTACCGCCATCACAAATCTGGGCTCCGGAGGAACCTGCGCAAAGACCTGGCACGACATTGCATTCAGCGGCGTTCTTCACCATGCTCAGCCTGGTGACTACTTTATCATAATGCATGGTATAAACGACCAGTCCTACAGTTCCGTGGATGAGATGAAGTCTTACCTTAATTCAATGATCGACGAATGCCGTGCAAAAGGCATTATTCCCGTTCTCTGCACTCCCATGCAGACAGCCAAGTTCTGGAGAAGCGACAAGGGAAAGGATCTGGGTGAATTCGAAGCCCC
>JAILNG010000030.1 GCA_024691875.1 Lachnospiraceae bacterium
AATCTGGATAGCCTTCTTTGTCTGAGGATTTCTACCTGTACGAGCAGGTCTCTTAACAACTTCGAATGTACCGAAGCCAACAAGAGCAATCTTGTCACCCTTCTTGAGAGCGCCTGTTGTTACATCGATGAATGCCTTTAATGCCTTGTCAGCATCCTTCTTGGTAAGTCCTGCGTTTTCAGCGATTGCTGCAACTAATTCTGTCTTGTTCATTTAAATTTCCTCCTATAGGATAATTATTCACAGATCTTTGACCTGTAAGCCTACGATGTACCGCTTTGCGGTCAACGCTTATATCCTTTATACCCTTGTTTCACTGTTTTGTCAAGAAAAAAATGCCGAAAAGGTGCATAATATAGCCTTTTTGACCATTTTTTTATAGAAATTTAATTAAAATTAACTCCTTAAGCTTAATAAAAATGATTTAAGTTCCTGCGCCATCACCTCTGCTTCAGGCTTTCTGATGTGTCCGGGTGTACCGCAGCCGTTGTTTGTGTACATAAAATGGTGGATCTTGGTGTCCTTTGCTCTCATTTTGTTGCAGACCTCATCTATTGCTCTGTCCCACGCCGGGTCATGTCCGAGTATCGTTGTGGTTAAAACAATATCAGCATCGGGCCTTCTCTTCCTTATAAGAGAAACAAAGTACTCATAGGATCTTCTCCAGAGTTCCGCCATGTCTCCCTCGTAGTCCTCGGCCATAAAGTTCACGGGATTTGCATCGTTTTGTCCTATTGCGATGATCACCGTATCAGGCATATAAGAACTGAAGTCAAATCTTTTTGTTACTCCCAGATCCGGATTGTATTCTATGCGATCGTACATGTTAAATATGCCTTTGTAATCCGGTCCGGCATACCATCCGGTATCGTCAAGCAGAGAAATCCCTCCCTGAGCTATGTCATGTATCTGTGCATCAAGCAGCCTCGCGGTTATCCATGCATAGGACCAATAAGAATTTGAGTACTCACCTTTATTAACGGGATCGTTTTTTTTGCAATAGTCTATTGCCTCACTTACTTCCCCCGCAGTAACGGAATCACCGTAGAACTCAAGCTTACGCTTGTATTTTGTGTGGCAGGGCTTAAGCTCTGCTCCGTCGTCTGCGATAAACTCCGCTATCTGAACCGTATGGCACGAATCCATACGTTTAAAAAGCATTATTTCATGAACTTTTGCGGGATCCAGGTTCTCCGCCAGAGTAAACAGGTCGTTGTTATTCGGTGAATCTTCATTATATATGCATATGCATTTCTGCTCACCGTCCGTAATGACTCCCATGTAATTGTCAGCCCAGGAGCGATGATTGATCAGACGTACGGAAAGCCCGGTCGTACCTGTTATCAACAGCTTTACATTTGTACAGGGGAACACTAATGTGGGACCTCCTGCAGAATCGAAATCCACGCGTCCCATATATTCAAGTCTTTCATCCTTAGGATCTATTCTCATATCATTCTCCCGCTACGATCAATGAAACCAAGTCAAAAGGAACAGCTTTTTCATCTCCTTCGATCACTTCGATCCTGACCTGATGCACGCCTTTTTTTCCGTGATAAGAAAGGATCTTAATGTCCAGTTTATCCCCCCAGGTCTCGTCAAAGTTACCGTCAAGGATCACGGCATGTTCCTCATCTCCATCGATCACGGCCTTAGCAACGCAGGCGGGATGTTTTACAAATCTTACAAATTGAGCCGCTATTTCGGAACCATTTACCTTAAACTCAGCAAAATCGCCCTTTTTAACACCGGCAAATGCGGGATCGACGCCGTAAGGCTTTGATACAGTGTCCGAAGCCACTTTTGCCGTGAAAGCTTCCCCGCTTGTTTTTATCTTGTCGGGCTTTATGACTCTCATTGCATTTTCATAGCAATTCTCGGTTATAGGTCTTTGAAGCCTTCCGGCTTCGTTTTGGCAAGCGCTGTCTATCTCTCCGTCTGCCACCGCATTTATAAAATCCAACAGGAGCCTTGAAACCAGCTCATGCCCCTTGTCGTTGGGATGAAGATCGTCCGGGGTGACAGATCTCACAGGGATCAAGCCGCAGACCACATCCCGATATATGCTTGTTTTTACCGAAATGCACGGAATACCGTAATTGTATCCGACAAGTTCGTGCTGATCCTGTGCATTGCTGCCCGAATCATAAAAAACATTGTGTAATATGATCACCGCAGGCCGGGAAGACGACTGTAATATTCTTCTTATAAGTCCCTCATAGGTCTCGCGATAAAACACCGTATTCTCATCGTTTACGGAAAATTCAGTGATCACCAGATCAGGCTTGAATCTCAAAAGATCCTCTTCACATCTTGCAACTCCGAAATGCGATGTGGTTCCGCCTATTCCTGCATTTATATATTTAAACTCCGCTGTGGGGTACTTTTTTCTAAGTCCTTCAACGGTTTTCGCCGCATAACAGTTTTCATGTATCGAAGCGAGCGAACCGTTAGTGATCGAGCCTCCTATAAACCCAACTGTAAGGGTTTCTCCTTTTTCGGCTCTGTCAATAAATTTTCTCAGTGGAGAAATGTCTCCTTTGTAAGCAACCGAATTCCAATTAATCATAGTCGATCCTTTTCATAAATTGAGTCACGGGAAGTCCCGTGACTCAAGAATTTCGAAAGAATTATCTTCTTCCTATGTCAGTATCATCCCAACGAGTTACGGAATGCTCTTTAATATATGCAACAATCTCATCAAACTTGCAGAATGCAAGCCCTACATAGCTGTCTGCACAGCCGTAGAAAATAGCGATCTTTCCGCTCTCGGGGTCATGTAATGTGGCACAAGGGAAGCATACATTGGGAACAAAGCCTCTTTCCTCATACCATTCCGTAGGTGTAAGAAGGAAATTCTCACATCTGTAAAGAACCTTTGAAGGGTTCTCAAGATCAAGAATGGCTCCTCCGATGGAATACACGTAACCGTTACAGGTTCCGGATACACCATGATAGAACATGAGCCAACCTTCACTCGTCTCTATGGGTGCGGCTCCTCCTCCGATCTTAAGAGACTCCCACCATTCGGAAGATCTGCCCATAACATGGCGATGCTTGCCCCAATAAACAAGGTCGGGGCTTTCGGATACAAAGATATCTCCGAAAGGAGTATGTCCCGAATCCGAGGGACGGGAAAGCATCACGTAATTTCCGTTGATCTTTCTCGGGAAGAGCACAGCATTTCTGTTAAAAGGAAGGAAAGGATTTTCTAACCTTGTAAATGTCTTAAAATCCGTTGTTTTGGCAAGACCGATGGCAGCGCCGTACATATCCTGACACCACATGATGTAGTAAACATCGTCGATCTTTACGAGTCTGGGATCATAGGCATATATGGGCTGGAAATCATTTCCGTCCTCATCCACAAAGTGGATCTTCTCTTCTTCAAAGTTCCAATGGATCGCATCCTTGGAATGTCCGAGGTAGATCATGGAAACCCCGTTCGTCTGCTCTCCTCTGAAAACTCCGATGAACTCGCCGTTATAAGGCATTACGGCTGAGTTAAAAATTCTTGCGACCTCTTTCGTAGGGTAGCGATTGATAATGGGATTCTCCGTGTATCTCCACACAGGTGCGTGGTTGAACTCCCCGGCAGGCTTTTCCTGCCAGGGGATGTTCGGTAATGCCGGAGCGATCATTTTAATGTCACTCATATAATTCTCCTAAATCTTATTTAAAATATCCGTCAAGGAATGCTTGAACTTCGTTCTTGTAGGTCTCTGCGAACTGAGAAGGAGTGATCTCGCCTCTCATAAGGCCGTAGAAATTATAGTTAACTCCGGAATCGCTCCAAAGATCAAATGTTGTATGAAGACCGCAATCATTCATTACTTCGAAGTTTGCATCCTGAAGTTCAGAGTCTCTGGATGTAACACCATACCACCAGTTGAGGATCTTCTTGTCATCACGGATGGTTGTGTCGCCATCGAACCAGTTCCAATAATCATAAAGGAATTCGTAAACCTTCTCGGGTTCAGCAACGCCTTCGGGGATGATGTAGTACTCACCGGATGTAGCGTTCTTACCTGCGTTGGTATCCTTGTCGCCGTGAGGTCCTACAGGCCAACGAACGTAAGCTGTGTTCCAGTCAAGGTAAGTTCCTACAGTATCACCGTAGTCATAGTCCTTATTTCCTGCAGCGATCCATGCAGCGATGGGGAAGAATGCGATGTTGCCCTGTGTATACTGGTTTCTCATGCTGTCTGAAGGAGTTCCGTCAAAGTCATAAGGATAGCATACATTGTATGTGTTATACATATCATAGTACATCTGAAGAACTTCGATAGTCTCAGGAGAGTCAAGAGTCTGCTTTGTTCCTGCAGCAACGTTTGCTCCGTTGGACATCATAAGCTCTGAGAATGTCTCAGCCTGGTAACCGCAGTAGCCCCACTGGTCGATCTGTCCGTCGCCGTCTGTATCCTTGGTGAGTGTCTCACAGTAGTCAATGAATGTATCCCAGTTCCATTCGCCCTTTTCCCAAAGAACTCTGGGATCTTCAAGGCCCGCATCTTCAATAAGCTGCATATTGAAACCGAGAGGATAAGTACCTTCAACCTGCTTTTCTGCAGAAACACGTGCGATGATGCTGGCCTTGCCATCGCCGAGATCAAGGTACTTAATAACGTTCTGGTTTGTGAAGATGTCCGCATCTGCAGGAAGAACTTTCTTAAGGTCAACAGCAAGTCCGTTGAGCTGAGCGGGAATACCCATTGATGTGTCTACAAGGTAGAGTTCACAGTCAGGTGTACCTGCAATGATTGACTGGTTGATGGAATCCTTTGTTCCTGTATAGGTAAGGTTCTGCCAATAGTACTTAAAGCCAAACTTTTCCTCAATCTTCTTTACATTATCCCACTTGAGCTGCATAACCTTACGGTTAAATGCCTTTGTCTCAAGAGTAGCTGCATCGTCGCCTTCTTTATCCTGGTTTGTTACCCAGTCATCAGCATCTTCCATCTTATCATCGGAGTCATAAGGCTGTACCCACCATGAACCGATGTTGATGCCTGTAAGCTTCTTAGTGGATGCTGCATCACCGTTGTTAACGGTCTGTGTGGATGCTGCATCACCGTTGTTAACGGTCTGTGTGGATGCTGCATCATTGTTTGCCACTACAGTGGGTGCTACTTCTTTGTTACCGCATGCTGCGAGTGACAAAACCATAGCCGCACTTAAAACCGCAGCAACAATCTTTTTGGTCTTAAACATTTTATATACCCTCCTCATTAATCAACTGTGCTGACAACGTCAACTGCGTAAACTTCCCATGCGGATGCTGCTTCACACTGCATTCTTGCTCCCCATGCTGTCTTGTCTGTACCGATAACGGAAGTGATCTGTTCGTAAGAAATGTAAGCGTAACCGTCCTTAATGATAGCGGCACCCTGAGCGCATCTTGACCAGCCTGCTGCTGCATCGGGCATTACGATCCACATAGATCCGTCTTCGCTTGTGAACTTGATCCTTACATAAGATCCGGGATTAAGAGCTTCAACGATCTCCTTGGGCATATCAAAGCCGTTCTGACCCCATGCTCCACCGCTTGTTACGAAATCAGGGAATGATACTGCGCTGTTTGTTGCAGGGATCGATGCAAGAGTTCCGACCTTTACGCCGTAAACTTCCCATGCGGAAGCTGCTTCACACTGCATTCTTGCTCCCCATGTTGTCTTATCAGCGCCGCAAACTGCTGCGATCTGCTCGTAAGTAACATATGCCTTACCGTTTACGCAGGTAGCTGCGCCCTGAGCACATCTTGACCAGCCTGCTGTTGCATCGGGCATTACGATCCACATGGATCCGTCCTCAGAAGAGTAAGTGATCTCTACTGCAGAACCGGGAACAAGTGCATCGATGATCTCCTTAGGCATATCAAAGCCGTTCTGGCCCCACGCTCCAGCGCTTGTTACGAAATCATTAAATGTAACAGCATTCGTGATCGTAGGCTGAGCAACCTTTGTTCCGACCTTTGCGCTGTAAACTTCCCATGCGGATGCTGCTTCACACTGCATTCTTGCTCCCCATGTTGTCTTGTCTTCGCCGCAAACTGCTGCGATCTGCTCGTAAGTGATCTGAGCGATGCTCTTACCGCCGTTGATGTATGCCTTACCCTGAGCGCATCTTGACCAGCCTGCTACTGCATCGGGCATTACGATCCAGAGGGATCCGTCCTCAGACTTGAAGCTGAATTCAATAGCTGTACCGGGAACAAGTGCATCCATGATCTCCTTAGGAATATCAAAGCCGTTCTGTCCCCATGCCCCACCGCTTGTTACAAAGCCGGGGAATACAACTGTATTTGTAAGAGTGTAAAGGCTTGCATAGTCAACGGATTCCGTTTCAGGTCCTACGAAAGCTACTGTTGTATCGGCAACGGGGATCGTGTTTCCTGCCTTATCCAAAAATGTTACATCATCAATGAAGAGTGTTGCATTTGCTTCATCATCTCTCTTAGCTGCGTTATCTGTAAGAGAAACCATGAAGAGATCGGTATTGGCTGCAAATGTCTGTCCTGCGGGAACAGTGAAAGTGCATGCCTTTGCGCCGTTCTTCTCAAGATAAACACTCCAATCTACCGTTGATTCAACCTTGTCCTTACCATCACCGAACCAACCGATGAGCTGTCCTGCGGAAGAGTTAAACTTTCCTTCGGGTGTCTCGCCCCAAAGATAAACTTCGATAGAAGCAACGTCTGCTGCCTTATCTCCGAGAAGTGCAAATACGTCAAATGCTACGAATGTATCCATTGTTGCCTTAACGTTGCTGACCTTGATAGCTTTTCCGCCATTGAAATCAGCAAGTTCCATTGTGGAAGCATCTGCCTTTCCGGTAGCTGCAAATACAGAAGCAAAACCGTAATTTCCATCTTCGAAATCAATACTGGATGTCTTCTTTACAACAACGGGTGCTGTTGTAGGAGTTGCTGTAGGTGTGGGTGTTGCTGTAACCTGCACACTGCCGGGTGTGGGTGTTGCTGTTACGACTGCACCTGTTGTTTCGCTGTTACCGCAGGCTGTAGCCGATACAACCATGGCAAGTGCAAGAGCGAGTGCTAAAACTTTTTTCTTCACAATTAATTCCTCCCTTTAATTTTTTGGATTTTAACCCACTATACCGCTTCTTTCTACGCCTTCTATGAATCTCCTCTGCAGGATTACATAGATCAGGATTATCGGAACAATAATAAGAATAATACCTGCATCAATATACAGCTGCTGGATCGGCACTTCCAGGATCTTGTCCTGATTTGCGATAACTGATGCCAGTGTCGCAATCTTTTTACTGATAACTATGTTGTCCTTGATCTGAAACAAGTTAGCGTAGAACGTGTCATTAAACTGCCAAACGACCGAAAAGACCGTAACAGTAATGACTGATGGCATTGCATTGACAAGCATGATCCTAAAGTACGTATACCACAGTCCCGCACCGTCCACCAGCGCTGCCTCTTCGATCTCCTTAGGCAATCCTCTGAAAAACTGGTTGAAAATGTAGATGTACAAACCGGATCTTACTCCGCATCCGAGAACTGTTAAAAGCACCATGGGCAGCGGTGTTCCCATAAGATTTACAACTTCTCCCGTAAGTTTTGTAAAGATCCCAAAAGGATCAAACTGTCTGAAAGTTATATACAGCGGAAGCATGATCGTGTGAGCGGGAATAACGATCATCACGACAACGCATCCGAACAGTATCTTTTTAAACGGAAAATCAAATCTGGCAAATCCGTAGCCTACCATTGAACAAACAAAAAGCTGGATCAAAGTACAGATTGCAACGTAGGCAAGATCTCTGCCGATAGTCTTCCAGTAATCCATTCTCATTATTACATGAGAGTACTTTTCCAAAGTAGGGTACTTCGGAAAGATGAACATCATAGGATCATAAGCATCTTTGGTGGACGAAATGGAATTTACAAACATTCCGATAACCGGAGCAACGATAACATAGGAAACTCCCACAATGATCAGAAAACACATAAGGTGCTCGAGGAACTTTTTAATTTTTTTGAAATAGGAATTTCGACGGTAGGGATCCATGATCTCATTTTTTGCATCCGCGAAAAGTTCTTTCATATCGGCTGTTTTAACTTTAAGCATTACAATTCCTCTCCTTCCCTAGTTATAGTAGAACGTTCGTTTCTGTATCAACCAGACGATCAGGATCAGGATTCCGCATGTGATCAATGTACTCACTATGGAAAAGACGGATCCCAGTCCGTAATTGAAGTTGCCAAACATTTCTGTCTTAGCAAGCTCCACGATCTCACTCTTCGAGAAGTTATCCACGATGGTGTAGACCACGTTAGTGATGATGTGAGGCATAACCATGGGGAATGTAACCTTCCAGAAGGTTTCGTAGGCTGTGGCACCTTCTATTTTCGACACTTCGTACAAAGAGCCGGGTATGGACTGCAACGCGGCGATAAAAATGATGATCTGTACGCCGGAAGCCGCTATGATCGTGTTGATCCTGTCTACCGCCTGAGCTATATAGTCAAGCAGTTTGACCGGTATGCCAAGGTTCATAAAAGTCTGGATCAAATAATCAATATCAAAGGAGAGCGTTCCGGAAGTTGATGCGGTGATCTCCGCTGCCTGAGTGGCAACACCGCCGTTCATCATAGTTTCGGCCAGTTCCATTGCTTCGCTGATAGCATCGGCGCCCAAAATTACCGGCAGGAAGAAAATGGCACGCACCAAACCTCTTCCCTTGAACTTTCTGTTCAGGATCATAGCCATGAACAAGCTGAAAAACGTGATCAAAGGCACATCGACCAGCATATTGAGAACGGAAGTGGTCAATGTCTGTTTGAACTGTCCGTGTACTCTGAATGCATAGATCAGATTTTCAAGCCCTGTAAACTCTAATTCATAGCCTCCGACTCCCATCGTCAGATTGGAAAATGAAAATCTGAAGGTCATCACCAGCGAGCGTATATAGAAGAGTAAAAAGCCCAAGAGCCAGGGGCTGATGAACAGGAAGCCGGCAATAGCTCTCTTTTTTGTGAGGGATAATTTTCTTTTTTTCTTCATTTTGCTCCCTCCACTCTGTAGCTTAAGCCGTCGATTGTAATTCCGTCCATTGTTGCTGCTTTAGTACCGTAGTTAATGTAGATCACTGTTCCGTTATCGTAGCTCACCTTTCTCAGATCACCTTTGATCTCGTGTCCGGTTATACAAGCGTTTGTCACGTACTTGAGTGCTCCGTTAACGAATTTGTATGCTTCGACCGCTTCTGTCTTCCAAACATCGTAGGTTGTTGCATAATAGCGGTTCATCGCCGTATCCTTCATTTCACTTGAGTCTTCCCATGTGAAAACATAATGGGGTGCAGCTCCGTTTTCCACCAGCTTTAATAGCTTTGGTGTTAAGTCCGCAGAATCTTCAAAGTTCAAAAGATCCGATGAGTAGTCGATGCAGCCGTGAATGATCATTCCGTAAAGAGGCACATTTTCATCCACGATATAGTAGCTGTTTGACTTTACGGGTGCATTTAAAATGTCATCCGCAAAAGCAAATGCATAATCATTTGCTTCGTTGATCAGAAGAGATCTATCCGTTTCTTCCAGCTTTGTGAGTGCGCTTTCAACCACATCCAACGCTTCTTCACGGCTGATAACATTGCTTCTCTTCTTGTCCGAAGCGAGATAGCTGCCGAGGTCTCTTAAAGAGATACCATCAACATCATATCTTTTTATCTTCTTGGAGAATTTCTCCACATAATGCATAAGGAACTTGGGACTCATTATGTCAAAAAGATTTTCGGAGTAACCCAGGCCAAAAACATTTCTGTAACTTGTGGGATTTACCAGTCCGAAGGAAGCGGAATATCCCGCTCCGTAGTACCTGGAACCCTCAAGACTGTAATTGAAGTTTGAATCGAAAGAAACCTTTTGGAATGCAACATCTGCATAAAGCTTTCCGTTCATTTCCTTTAAAGTCTCGTTCAGATCTTCAAGTCCGTGTTTTCCTCCAAGCTTTGCGGTAACGTTGATCCTGTCGGAAAGATTATGATTATAACCTTTGTTGAACCATCCCTGCAGGTTCATCACCTGTCTTTCGATTCCCAGCTCATTCAGATCTTCAGCTATCTGTTCCGCCTCATCAAAGGTAGTCATGGCCTTGATCCTGAATGTTAATTTGCCCAGAATGTGAGAAGTTTCTCTGATCCCCGAAATAATGTCGTAATATAGCGGGATCGCATCGCTCTTCGGGTTAACCGTTAAGACACCGTCTGAGATCAGCTTGTTCCTCACGTAATTTGCAATTCCGACGTATCCGGTGTCATTTCCCGTAAGGAAACTGTAACGCACCTGAATGTTAATGTCATAATACTTATCTTCCATTACATAAACTTCTTTTGCGGTAGCTCCGAACATGCTGAGATTGTCGGAGTTTCTCAAATAGAAGGTTGAGTAGGCGTAATTGTAATCATTGAGACGTCCCGCAATGTCCGCCGTAACAGTGGCCACAGTTGCTCCACGTTCGACATTTACAAGAAGAGAACGATCCTCCCTGCATATGCCATAAAGAGCCAGCCTGGCGGGCGATACATTTTCAAGCGTGGTGAAACTGGAAACCAACGGATCGATATCGTAATAATACTGAGAGTAATTCTCGTAGGCCAGCTTTCCGTTGTTGAAATTGATCAACGATCCTGCAGCATTGGGAACAAGAATGTATCCGTTCTCAGTCTTATTTGCGGCTCCGAAGTACTGCAGGAGCTGAATTCGATACACAAAACCCGCTCCGTCTTCCTTGATGTGATCCGTGGGTATGTTCACAACCACAGAATCGTCCTCAAGTCTGTATTCCAAAGGGATTTCAAAGTAGATAGCACCTGCGTCCTCAGGCTTGTAATTACCGATAGTATAAAGGTACCTGACACCGTTTTCGATGGATTCCGCTTTTAGCAATCCCTTGCTCACACATGCCGCATAGCTGTTAAAAGTTCCCGTGACAACGTTTGCATTGTAATACTCAAGAATAAAAGCTGATTTAAGGTATTCTTTATTACCCTTATTGGCTTTTGAGTCCTGATCCGCATTAAGAGGATTTGAGTAAGTCACCGAACCGTCTCGCTTGTCATAAACAGCGATGTATCCGGTTTTTGTATCTGTGTAAAGCTTTAATTTATCGTTCTCAGCCACCAGATCGAAGCCGGGCACCTTAACGGAGCTGTCTTTTAGTGCCGTGTAGGTCTTTCCGGTTTCATATTCGTAATCCTTTACGTACTTTTGGTAATCCTTGTTCCACACTACATGGATCAGGTAGTAAAACAGGTAGATCAATGCAACCAAAAGCACAATGGCGATAAGTCCGATAATGATCTTGGTTTTTCTTGACATAGGTTGTTTTTCTTTTGCTTTCATCTTTCCCCTCCTATGCCTTGAAAATTATTTCTCTGTAAACACTTACAAAGAAGTTGATGACCGCACCGATCAGATTGCTTAAAAGCAAAAGCAAAAATACGATGATCAAAAATGCGATGAATGTAAGCAAAACCGTGAGCAGAGTCTTTCCAAGGGTATAATTGTGAACCTGCATGATACCCATTAAGATCAGCAGGATACCGTAGGCGATACATATGCCTAAAACAAGAGTGTAAAAAACTTGCTCTCCTTCAGCCAGGAAGTGACTGAAAAGTGTGGTAACGATCATTCCCACAGTGATGGGGAAGGTTCCGTAGCCGATAGCGATGGCAATGTCCTTAAGTCTGCCTTCACCGTTCATAAGACAGGTGATGGACCAGTTGCTGACGCAAAGGATCAGGTAGAACGCCAGGATACCGACCAGTTCATAGAATGAATCAACGCCTCTTTTGTCGATCTCGTTCACAACAAAGCCGGAATGCAGCCTGTTCAATGTGAAGCTGAAAGAGAAGAGCGCTACAAGGATGATTGCAAGCAGCACGCTGCCTCTGTCCTTGTGTCTGATCCAGTAAAAACCGTCCATGGGATGCGACATTGTATAAAAGAAATATTTGATTTTATTCCTTAAGGAATTCTCATTCATTCTCCGTCGCTCCCTTCCGTTTCTTTTTGTATCTCTTCCAAACCAGTCCCGCCACTATCAGCACCGCAACCGCCGTCAGCACGTATCCGATGTACTCTACCAGGATCCGGTTTCTGTATCTCTTAAATGCTATCGAGTAATAATCCTTGTTTTCACCGATCTTAAGGTACTTCATAGCCTGCTCGTAATCGCCTGAGGAAAGATAGGCTTTTCCGATTCCGATGTTGGCAAGCTCGTTGTCCTCATCAAGTTCAAGGACTCTCTCCCAAAGTGCTACCGCCTGAGTTTCATCACCGTCGTATCTTAAAGCAACTGCCCGGTTAATGAGATCCCCGTACTCGGTAACGTTGAACACGGTTATCTGAGCTCTTGTGGCATCAAGGATCAGTATCTTATCTCCGATGTTTTCAATCGCAACCGGGAGTTTGAACGAACCGATCTGTGTTCCCAGGCCTCCAAAGATGTAAAGGAGATTTCCTTCGTGATCGTAGGTGAAGATCCTGCCCCTCTTTTTGTCAAGGCAGGAGTAAATTCCGTCATTTCTGTAAACCAGATCTACAAACTGGGATGCTCCCGCGTAATCTGTTGTTCCGTCGATCCTGAGATCTCCGCCGAGGTTCTCGTTCTCGCCCTTTTTAATAACATCCTGTCCGGAAGGGTTCAAACGACGTACCCCCTGTATACCGGTTGCATCGATGTTTGTAGCGTAAACAAAACCGTCGGGATCGATGTCAAGGCCGGTGAATTCTGTAGCGATAAAGAGCTTCTGATTTGATCTCTCTTCCTTGGTCGCTATCCTTCTCCAGAACTTCTCCCAAAGGGAGATCGTAACCTTAATGGTTCCGAAGAATGTGGAGAATTTACCGTCTGTTTCAAAAACCATGATACCTTCGAACATGTTCTTTGCAATGCAGTAAACTCTGTCCGCGTAGTCCACGGTAACTTTCAGAGGGCTGAAAGAAAACGAAGCATCAAAGCTCTCGGACTGAGGGTTTTCAATGATCTGGTAAAGAGTATCGTCTTCATTGTTCAAAACAACGATCCTCTTGTTCTGTGTGTCTGCAATGTAAAGCCTGTTATTGGACGAAACGCAGACTCCGTAAGGTTTTCTGAACTTGTCTGCTTTGCCGTTGTTGTCAAAACTGCTTACGATCTTAACAACCTTGGTCATATCGGGGTTCAAAACAACGATCCTGCTGTTACCCGTATCGGCGATGTAAACGTTTCCTTCATTGTCCTTGCAAAAATCCTGAGGAGTACTGAAGGCTCCGATACTTTCACCGTTATAAGTAAAATCTGTACCTCTGATCGTACCTGAAACAGAGTACGGTGCAGGAGTGTAATGGATGTATCCCCAGTAGTCGTAATTGTAGGAATCATAAGGCTCTCCGGAATTGGAAGCGAAAGCCGTACTTCCAATCACAGTCGTAAAGCCCAGCAACAACGCAAGGAGAAGAGATGCGATCTTGATTGAAGTTTTTGTAAATGTTTTTTTCATCTTATCCCCCTTTCGTCAATCTTTCATACCGGAAGTTGTCATTGTTTCCAGTATGTTACGCTGGCAGATCAGGAAGAAGATGATGGGGATGGCTGCAATGATAAAGGTTACCGCTGCTGCCGCGCCCGCTCTTGCCGCACCGCCGGCTCCGATCTGGAACAAAGCGTACTGCAAAGGCTTTAACTGCTCATCTCTCAAGAAAGTGCTTCCTGTGTTTGCCCACATCTGCTGGAACTGGAAGATAGCCAGTGTCAGCCATGCAGGTTTTACGTTTGGCATTACTATGCTCCAGAAGATCCTGTACTCCGAAGCTCCGTCAAGTCTCGCCGATTCCATCAGTGAATCAGGAAGCTGTTCCATGAACTGCTTCATGAGATAAAGTCCCATACCGAAGGAACAAGCGGGAAGAATGAGTGCCAAGTAAGTATTGTTGATGTGCAGCCATGAAATTATCATGTACTGAGGAGTCTGAGTTACCGTCCATGAAAACATCATTGAAAGCACTACCATAGAGAACAGTATGTTCTTTCCGGGGAAATTGTGCTTTGCAAGAGGATAAGCCGCAAGGGATGCGATGATAACATGCCCCACCATACCGCCGCCTGTGATGATGATCGTGTTCAAAATGTATCTGGAAAAAGGTACCCAGGAATCGTTCATGAGAATGAACAGATCCGAGAAGTTCTCGAGGCCGGGATTTCTTACAAAGATCTTCGGCGGGAACTGGAAAAGTTCATCCAATGGCTTAAGTGCGTTATTAATAACCATTACAAGAGGCATTGCCATTGCCACTCCGCAGATACCCATAAGGATGAAGAGCAACGTGTTTCCGGCTGCAGAACGATTGAGCCTCTTTTCCGGACGTTTGAAGATTCCAAGAATCTTCCCTGTTTTATGTTTTTTAATTTTATATTGTGTTCCCATCATTCACCAACCCTTCTCAGAAGTCTCTGAACGAGTTTGTTGGTTCCGATCATGAGCAGGAACAGAACCGTAGCGATTGCTGAAGCGTAACCCATTTCAAAACGTACATTACCGTAGTCGAGAAGGTGGGTAACAACCGTAGCACCCGCGTAGTTTACCGAAGGGTTACCGAGGAGCTGCGTGGAAACATCGCAGATTGCAAAGGATGATGTGATCTGCATTACAGCGCCGAACATGAGCTGAGGCTTCATGCTGGGAAGCGTCACATACCAAAGCTCCTGCCAGCGATTCTTAATGCCATCAAGAGCTGCCGCTTCGTACAAGCTCTTATCGATAGTCTGAAGACCCGCAATGAATGCAAGGAAACCTGTTCCCAAAGACAGCCACAACTGAACGACAATGAGGACCGGCAAAACATACTGTTCTGTCTTTGTCCATTGAATGGCTTCATCCAGGATACCGAGTTTCAGCAAAAATCCGTTTAAGTAACCGTAGCGGTCACCTGAAAGGATGAGCGTCCAAATGGTGTAGGCATTACCACAGATAGAGGGAGCATAAAATATCAATGTGAGGAACGCTCTCAGCCAGCCATGGAATTCGTTGATGATCCATGCGAACAGCAGACAGAGCAGGTACGAAACCGGTCCTGTGATAACTGCCAGGATCAATGTATTCTTTAAGGAGATCAGGAAAATGTCGTCCTCAAGAAATAGCTTGATGTAATTCTTCCATCCCACAAAAGAAGGCATCTGCAGCATATCGTAGTAGGTAAAGCTCAAAGCTATGGACATTACTACGGGAAGCACTGTGAAAAAGAAGAATAATATGAAGTAGGGTGCCAGCATCACGTAGCTGGCACGATTTCTTTTTATTCTGTAGGAAAGCTTATTCTGTTGTGAAGCGATGACATAGGTACTTTGAGTGTTCTTCGCTTCCCCTTCCTTTATAATCTCTGCCATTAGCGTTTCCTTCCTTTAATCTTCCTTTATCTCAATCCCGAGTTCTTCCATCTTGTAAGCGATCTCGGCATTGATGTAAATTACTTTGTCCATAAGTTCTTCTCTGGGAGATGACGTGTCTGTGTTTGTAACCACCGAGTAGAATGCGTTGTTAACATTTCTCCATGTATAGTAACCGCCGGGAACCTGAGGGATACCTCTTACACATTTCATTGATTCCACAAGAGCGTCAAAGTCGCTCACAGGCCATGACATATTGGTGAAAGCCTCGTAGTTCGCGGTGGGAACTCTTGCGGAGGATCCCATAAGAGATTCCATTTCTCGTCCATAGGTTGTCTGTACCTCGGCACTTGTCCACCATTTTACAAAATCCCAGGAAGCATCGGGATACTTTGTATTTGCCATGATCATAGAAGCAAGTCCGGTGCAGGCAACAGTGTGATCTTCAGTACCGTCTTCCTTTACCGTTCCGGGGATCGTTGTGAATGACCAGAGTCCCGCAATGTCCGGTGCGGAAACGGAAAGATTGTTGTAGGTAGTGTAATCATCGATAATGATGGGACACTCACCTGTACGGAAACGTTCCTGAACGGAGGTTTCACGATCCAGCTTGTAGTCCGTGTAATAATTGCAAAAGATCTTAAACACATCTACCGCCGTATCCGAATCCAGATCCGAAGCTGTTCCCGCCTTATTGTAGTAGGAACCGTCGTTCTGGAAGAGAAGTGACGCAAAAAGCTGTTCATTAGGCATCATGCCGAATTCCATCTGATTCTTGGAAAGAACGGTCATGGCCACCTTTACTTCATCCCATGTTTTGGGTATCTCCAGTCCGATTTCGGAAAGGATGTCCTTTCTGTAGAACATTACCGGGAAGGTGATGGTTTCGGGCATTGCATAGATTGCATCACCGTATCTGAACTGAGTTGCCACGGCTTCAGGGAAACGTTCAAGCACCTTATCACAATCCGGGAATCGAGAAAGATCCAAAACTGCGTCACGGATACCGTAGTTTACGGGAGTGTCATTACCCGTATAAAGAACCGCACCTGCCGCTACTCCGGTGCTCGCCACCTGAATGGCCACATCCGGTCCCTGTCCGACAAGTGTTGCCTTCAGCAAGGTGTTCATGTCGACCAGCTGAACGTTTACGCTTACACCTGTATTCGGCGTGAAGCTCTCATCGATCATCTGCTTGATGACATTGGCCTGATCTCGTCCCGATCCGATCCAAAGTGTGAGTACCGTTGAATCTTTATCCTCGGAAACATTTCCGATCTGATTGTAGTCTATGATAAATGAATAAAAGAGTCTTGTAATTTCATGTCCAAGCTTTTTGAAGAAGCCCGCCTTTTTGTAATCCGGCTTATTATCGGGTGAATAGATGCAGAGGGAATCAACCGCCAAGGGCTGCGAGATCACGCTTGTGATCCAGTTACCGAGTGCTCTGATGTTTACCTTAAAGCTTGTCAGAACGCGCACAACATAATCATTGTCTGCTATAAGGTCTTCCAACTGATCGCTCATGGTGAGAAGCACCGTCTTTTTGTCAGAGTTTGTGCCCGCAACCGCTTCCAGCTTTACAAGTGCAGAATCGATCAAAGCCTTTGCTTCCTGAAGTTCTCCCGTAAGAAGAGGAAGGGAGCTTTCGATCTGATAATCTCTGTAAGGGTCCGGAGAAACGCCGGTGATCTTGATGATCTCTCTGTATATACTGTTCAGCTGCTGCAGAGCTTCTTCCACTTCTCCGACGATGTCCGCAAACCCGCCGAGTACGTTTTCCATACGAATGGTGTGTGTTCCGGCTTTAAGGAAAAACTTGTAAGGATTACCCTCATCGTCCGAAATCGTATCAACTCTCCAGTCCTGAGCGTACCCGAAGGCATATGCGGAAAGTTCCGAAAAAGGTACCTCTCCGTCGATCGTGATACGTCTCGAAACCTCAACGCCTCTTGAGAAATTCTGTTTGTCTCTGAGAGCGATCTCATAATAGCCGTCCGAAGGAACGCTGAATTCCCATTCGATCCACTGTCCCACAAGTCTCCAGGAATTCCCTCCGATAGTATTGTTCAAAAGCGTTTTTGAAGATGCGGGATTAACTTCGCAAGATCCCTGATCCTGTTGAGGGTAAAGCATCTGAGACGATGTCTTGGATGCGTATTCGCCTTCTATGGTGATCACGGTTCCCGAAGAATCCTTTGCTCCGCTCTTGTCCCAGGCCGCTTTTACAGTCTTGTAATCTGCAGTTACCTCTGCGTTATTAAGGATCACGGAGTGGATCAGCATCGGCTCTCTGATCGACTTGATCGAGATCGTGTGCTCGCCTTCCGTCAGGTAAACGGAAAGCGCCGAGGAAATGTATCCGTCGGAATCATATGCGTACCTTGTCTGCCATTCGGGGGCCTCAACCATTCCGGGCTTTTCCTGATTGCCCTGGTTGTCGCTCTTCCAATGCTTTTCGAGTACGCCGTTTTCGTTTAAAATCGTTTCGTCGCATGTTATCTTCCACACTCTGGTGAAATTTACCAATGAAAACTCCTTAAAAGGAAGTGCTCCGTCAAGGAATATGCTTCTCTGAATGTCTGAATTCTTTCCGGCTACCGGATAGTACTCAACAGAAAGATTGTACAGTCCGCTTTCGGAAACCTTTACATCGAATTCCACCACCGAATCCTCGGAAGTATAGACCGATGATCCTTTAATGCCTTCGTAATCCGTGTAAAAAACGGGATCCTTTTCTACTCCGCCGTCAATGTAACGTGTAACGTTATCAGCTGTAGCTTTTATCTCTTTTCCGGGTCTTGAAGCGCTCTTGAAGCCTTCTATGTAATCGTTGTAGCTCTTTACATTGTCTCCGATGTTGTAAGTATCGAGGATCGTTTCAAAGTCCTTGTCATTCAGTTCCGTCTTTGCATAAGCGGATTCAGATCCGGAAATCTCCCCCGCAAGCATCGCTGTCAAAAGAACAAATGAAATTATTTTTTTAATCGATTTTTTCTTCATTGATCTACTCCGCCGTATAAGCTTTTAAGTCCGGTAACATATCCAAAGTAATGACGTTATCGTGATTATATGCCTTGATCAGCATGCTCTTTTCCGTGTATTGTTCGCTGAGCCTTAAAAAGGATTTCTGCCTTACAAACTCGCCCTGCCATACACACCAGCACCCCCACATTGCCCCGTCTCTGAGCGCCAGATCCGGATCGAAGATGCATCCGTTTTCCGAAAGCCATACAGGCTTTCCCTCCGGGGAAACTTCCTTGAGATCGAAGAAAGCAGCACTCTGAGAGGTGTAAACCCTTTCTCCCGGATAAATGTCCGTTCCCACGATGTCACAATACTCATCTCCCACATACCAGTCGGGATCCTGTGCGTTCCACAGCCAGATAAGGTTGTTAAGTCCCCACTTTTCCGTCAGTCTTTCGTACATGAGATAATATAATTTCTTATAAGAATCGCTTCCGTAATTGCCCCACCAGAACCATTTTCCCGATGCCTCATGGAGAGGTCTGAAGATTACTGGGATATCGCTCTCCGCCAAAGGCTTGAGCGCTTCTCCGATGGCATCTATGTCTCTCAGCAGCATTTCGTATCCGTAAGAATCGCTTCCGTTCAAAGCCTTCGTCAGATTGAAATTTGTGCTGTCTGTGTAGAAGCTTCTCCACCATTCTTTTGTGCAGTACTTTTCTTCCAAAGTCCAATGCCAGTGGAATTCGACGATACCGCCCTTTTCCCACCATTCTTTCGCGTATTCGACCGTTTTTCCCTTTTCCTGTCCCGCAGGTCTCGAGGCGCCGTAAGCATTTAAGTCCATTGAAAGGATCGCGGGATTCTTGCCCGTTGCGGAACGGACCACATACATCTCTCCGCCGTTGGGCCCTTCGTCGCAAACCTGTCCGGAAAGGAAGTATGTACCGTATATATCGCAAATGTAATTGTAAAGTCGCTTTGTATTTTCGCTTGCATTGGGATTTGAAAGTTTGCCCGATACCTCATACATTCCCGGGTTGACCGGTTCTGCGGTGCTTATCTCCAGATAGTCAAGGTAGATCCAGCCCCAGGATTTGTAAACACTGACCTCATGCTTACCGGCTGAAAGGTAGATCCTGTCAAGCCTTGTCTCTCTGAGCATCTTGTCATCTACCGTGATGCTGCCCAGATACTCGCCGTCGACGCTCACAAAATTTGTCTTTTCACCGCCGATGCCCTGTTGCTTAAAAGTCATGTTGTAAAAACCATCCGAGGGAACATTAATGCTGAAAGTACAGCTGTCACCTTCATCCTCAAAGCCTTTTACATAAGCCTCTCCGGAGATCTGCTGACTTCCTTTGACTGTTACGACTTTCACCTTCCCGTTAAGCTTTGCTGCTTCAGCCTCGTATCTTCCCACTGTTTCCGAAACAAAGGGAGTCGGCGAAGGCGTCACGGTCACACTCGCAACCGGTGTGTAAGCCTCTGATGGTGTGGGCGTTGCAGTCACAACAGACGGAGTCGGGTTTGCGCTCTGACATCCCGCTGTGGCAAACATCGCAACAACCGCAGCCGTTAATGAGATTTTCAGGATCGTTTTTCGCATTTTCAAATTCCTTTAAAACTGTTAAGCGTTCTTAAGTTCCTTTAAATTCTTTTCAATGAGTTCCACTCTCTGCTTTACGCAATCTGCGGAACGTCCGGGATCCGAAGGAGTGTTAAAGACGTAATCCTTAAGTCTCTCAATATCAGTTCCCGCAACGTGCAGTCTGGTGTCGCTGGCTCCGTAGTAGATCCAGACCTTACCGTCATTATCAAGGATTGCACCGTTTGTGAATGTCACGTTGGAAACATCTCCCACTCTTTCCCAATCTCTGGGGCCGATGAGGAAACCTCCGGGTTCTGCGATCACCTTTGAAGGATCCTTAAGGTCCGTAGCAAAGCAGTAGATCACGTATCTGAGTCCCGCTGCCGTGTTTCTTACGCCGTGGGCGATGTGGATCCAGCCCCTGTCGGTTTTGATGGGAACAGCTCCGGCTCCGTTCTTTGATTCCGTTATTGTGTGATACTTCCTTAAGGAAGTCATTTTTTCTTCGTCGATCACCGCATGAGTGATGTCATCGCAGAGTCCGAATCCGACTCCGCCGCCGCTTCCGGTCTCGATGAAATCGTCCATGGGTCTTGTGTAAAAGGCATATTTTCCCTCGACAAACTCGGGATGAAGCACCACATTTCTCTGCTGAGGCGAATGAAGTGTTACAAGATTGGGTAATCTCTCCCAGTTTTCAAGGTCCTTCGTTCTTACTATGCCCGCTGCCGCAACCGCCGCAGACAGATCATTGGATTTCGTGTCCTTGCTTTCCGAACAGAAGACTCCGTAGATCCAGCCGTCTTCGTGTTGAGTCAGTCTCATGTCATAAACATTTGTCTCTTCTTTGCAGGTGTCCGGAAG
>JAILNG010000068.1 GCA_024691875.1 Lachnospiraceae bacterium
GCAGGATCTGATCGTAGCTTCTTTGCAGGAAAGTGGAGTAAATCGCAACCACCGGTCTGAAGCCTGATTTTGCAAGTGCTGCGGCGAATGTCACAGCATGCTGTTCAGCGATACCCACGTCAAAGAATCTGTCGGGATGACATTCTCCGAACTCTCTTAAACCTGTTCCGAACTCCATGGCTGCAGTAATTCCGATCAATCTGCTGTCCTTGTCTCCCAGTTCCACCATTGCCTCTGAAAAGCTCTCGGTGAAAGTCTTGTGCGTGGGCTTCTTGATTATTTTACCCGTTTTCAAGTCAAAAGGACCGATACCGTGGAACTTTCCGGGTCTCTTTTCTGCAGGGATGTAGCCCTTTCCCTTCTGTGTTATGGCGTGGATTATAACGGGTTTGTCGACTCTGGCCGCACTCTTTAAAGCAGTGAGCACCTGATGCACATCATGACCGTTAATCGGACCGATGTATGTGATCCCCAGATCCTCAAACAACATTCCGCTAACAAAGAAAGTTTTTAAGGAATCCTTAATGTGTTTAAGGCGTCCGACGATCCTTTCACCGCTTCCTCCGGGAATCTCATCCAGGATGTTTTCCAGTCCGGATTTGAAATTCACGTAGCTTTTCTTGGTTCGGATCTGGCCAAGGTAATTGGCCATTCCGCCTACATTTTGATCGATGGACATTTCATTGTCGTTTAAAATGATGATCAGATTGCTTTTAAACTTACCGATGTTATTGAGGGCTTCAATGGCCATTCCTCCGCCCAAAGCTCCGTCTCCTATAACAGCAACGATCTTATTCTTCTCTCCCTTTAGTTCTCTGGCTGTAACAAGGCCGGAAACCACAGAAAGAGAAGTGGAACTGTGGCCTGTATCAAAAGCATCACAGTCGCTCTCACTGCCCTTCGGGAAACCTGAAAGGCCGCCTTTTTGTCTGAGAGTCTCAAAGTTTTTCCTTCCCGTAAGGATCTTATGTATGTAGGTCTGATGCCCCACATCAAAAACAACCTTATCCTTAGGCAGATCAAGAAAAAGATGAAGTGCCATTGTGAGCTCGACCACTCCGAGGTTCGAAGACAGATGTCCTCCGGTCTTCGAAACGTTTTCCGTAAGAAAGCATCGGAGCTCTCTCGCCAGTTCGGGCCATTCGTTCTCCGGCAGCTTCTTAATGTCGTTTTCCTTATTTATTTTATCAAGAACAGGATAATCTGTCATTTCCTAACTTCCAATCGATTTATGATCAATAATTTCTTTCTGCAAGGGCTTTAACAAATGCTTTCATGAATTCATTTTCAGGAAGCTTGTCAAGAATGCCGAGGGCGTCGTCAGTATATGCCTTCACCTTTTCTTTTGCTTTTTCCATACCGTAAAGCGTAACCCATGTAGTCTTACAGTTTTTTTCATCACTGCCTATAGGTTTTCCGAAGACCTTTTCGTCTCCTTCGATATCCAAAATGTCATCCCTTATCTGGAATGCCATTCCGATGTCACTTCCCAAAGGTTCAAGGAACGCAAGATCCTTGATCCCTGCGCCGCCCAAAACAGCACCGCATAAAATGGATGCCGAGATCAGAGCGCATGTCTTTAATTCATAGATAAAATCCAGTTCATCGGCAGTCAATGGCTTACCTGTTTTTTCAACATCCACAGTCTGGCCTCCGATCATTCCGAAGATCCCCGCACGAGTGTAAAGAAGCTTCATTGCCTTAACAACTCTTTTGTTCCATTCGACATTTGTAATGTCTTCATAGCAATCTTCACCTGAAAAATCATCCTCTGCAAAAGCTTTGGTGACAGTCTCTACAGAATAGTTCAGAAGCGCATCTCCCGCAAGAACTCCGTTTGCATGCCCGAACTTGGCATGTGTGGTGGGTTTTCCTCTTCGAAGCATATCATTGTCCATGGCCGGAAGGTCATCATGGACCAGAGAGTAAGTGTGGATCATTTCCATAGCCGTCATGAAGGGCTCGATCCTTTCGAAGTCAGGCTCAATTTCCGGATTGGTCTTTCTGCTGAAAATAGCATAAAACTCTCTTATAAGTATGGGGCGGATCCTCTTTCCTCCGGCAAGGATGCTGTAATTCAGGGCTTCAATAATGATCTTTTGAAGTCCGTCCTCATCGGGAAGGAAGTTTTCGATGCACCTGTTAACGGCGTCCTGCCGCTTTTTCATTTCCGTATTAAAATCAAAAGCCATCAGATTCCTTCACTTTCCAGAATTTGTAATTCCTTTTCAACCTTGTCCACGGAGTTGTTGCATTTAAGAAGGAGTTCCATGCCTTCTTTGTATTTTTCAAAGGAATCCTCCAAAGACAGATCTCCTTTTTCAAGAACTCTGATCACTTCATCCAAAGCTCTCATATTCTCTTCCAGATTAAGGCTGTTGTTTTCATTTTTATCTGCCATAGTTTTCTTTCACCTCATCAACCGTTGTAATGATCTCGCCGTCTGTCACATGCAATGTCAGCTTTTCCCCGGTTTTAACCGCCGAGATCCTGTTTACATTCTTGCCTTTCTCATTTGTAACATAGGAAAATCCGCTTTCCAGCTTTTTAACGGGATTTACTCCCTCAAGCCTTGCAACGGCTCTTTTAAGCTCAGCTTTTTTAGTGTTTAAAAGGTTTTCCATCCCTCTGTTCAGCCGCGGCTTAGCATTTTCTATCCATTGCTTTTTAAGTTCAAGCTTATGCCCGGGACTGTTCTTCTTAAGAACAGTTTCACGATTCTTTAAAAGCTGCCTTGATCTCTCGATCTGATTTTCCAAAGAATCATAGAGCCTTTCATGTCTTACGGCCAGTTCCTTCGTGAAATTGGCAAGGTCAAAAACCGCAAGCTCCGCTCCTGCAGAGGGCGTCGGTGCTCTGAGATCCGCCGCATAATCCGTGATCGTGGTGTCCGTTTCATGTCCCACCGCCGAAATAATGGGAGTCTTACATTCAAAGACCGCTCTTGCCGTCTTCTCTTCGTTAAAAGCCCAAAGATCTTCGATGGAGCCGCCACCTCTGCCGACTATTATGACATCAACTTTACCGTCCAATGCTTTAATCCCTCGAACAATGGTGTCCGAAGCACCTTCTCCCTGAACCTGCGCCGGATAAAGGATCAAAGAAACATAAGGATTTCTTCTTCTGCTTATCTGACAGATGTCCTGAATGGCCGCACCTGTTTTGGCAGTAACTATGCCTATCCTTGAAGCAAATTTGGGAATACTTTTTTTCTTAGAAACGTCAAAAAGGCCTTCCGCGCCGAGCCTCTTTTTAAGTTCTTCGAACTCTTCATAGAGACGCCCGACTCCGTCAAGCCTGATTTCATCCGCATAGATCTGATAGCTGCCTCCGGCCTCATAAACAGAGATCCGTCCGAAGACGATGACGCTCTGTCCGTCCGTCAGCTTAAAAGAAATGCCGGCCCTGCGACCGGCAAACATTATACATGAAATTTGAGATTTATTATCTTTCAGTGTAAAGTATATATGTCCGGATGAATGATATTTGCAATTGGAGACTTCTCCCTTAACATAAATGTTGTTCAGAACAACATCGGTATCAAATTTCCTTTTGATGTAAGAAGAGACGTCCGATACGGTGTAAATCTGCTGCATATTATTCTTTCACAGGTTCCTTGACAAGTTTTGCAAGAACCGCATTTACGAAACTGGGTGCCGAATCGTTACCATAGGTCTTACTGAGTTCAAC
>JAILNG010000082.1 GCA_024691875.1 Lachnospiraceae bacterium
GTGCGGCATCGGCCAACGTGATAACGATCTCAAGATCTTTGTCGGTACCCTTCATCTTACGATAGGTTCCTTCTTTTCTGTCCCAAGCCTCAGTCAGCTTGTCAAGAAGTTCATTTGCTCTTCCGGGGCCGTACTCGGTCCACTTCTTTGCCCAGGTCTCGCTGTAGCCGAAGTTTCCTTCGGAAACCGCGCACTGATAAGGCTCTGTTTCACTGTTTGAAAGGGTTGCGCTCATCACTGTTCTGTCAACGCCGATGGAAAGAGCTTCTCTGAATGTCTTATCCTGGAAAAGCTTTCTCTTGTCAAGATCCTTTGCGGTCTGGTTCAGTGCAAGTGTGTACTGTGAGCCCCAGTCAGTGGATGTCCAGTTGTAGATCTTGTGTGTGTCCTTGGTTGCCATAGCAACTGTAACGAAATCATCCGCTGAAGGGATGTACATGTCGAGTTCGCCTGCCGTAGCCTTAAGAACTGCCTGCTCCGCTTCGTTGATGATCAGGACTTCGATGCTGTCAAGGTAAGGAAGCTGTCTTCCTTCGCTGTCAACCTTCCAGAAGTAGGGATTTCTTACAAGAGTGTAAGTCTCACCGACCTTGTTCCAGTTGTCTTTAACCGCGATAAAGCTTCTGAGCTGGGGAACGATAGCGTAATCCCAGTTGTAGTAACCGACATCCTTACCCATTGTCTTGTAGGAAGTCCATGCTTTGCCGAATGCCTTGTTTGCATTCTCGAGAGCCTGTTCCTCAGTGATCAGAGGGAATGTGGGATCGTTGGTCACTCCGTCTTTACGTGCCACGAAATCCTTATAAAAATGTTTAGGCAGGAACATCCACTTGTTGTCTACCGCAACCTCCTGTGCGAATGAAGGCTTGGGTGCTGCGAATGTTACCGTAAACTTATAATCGTCAACTTTATCGAATTTTGCCCAATACTTCTTGCCGTCCTTTGCTACCTGGTAGCAGTTGTAGGGCTTGGTTGTAAAGCAGTTGTAATAATCGGGTGAATCAACGGCAACCGCTGTTCTGTCCGGATTAAGTGCGGGAACCGAGCAGTGATCGTAGTAGAAGATAACATCATCTGCCGTGAAGGGTTCACCATCAGACCACTTCATCCCTTCTCTGAGCTCAATGGTCCAAACGGAAGCGTCCTCATTACTGTAATAATTCTTGCATACGTTTGCTTCCACTTCGCCGGAACCGTCCTGCTTGAATCTGAACATTCCCTGCTCGGTGTAAGGTCCCCAGCTCCATCTGCCGCCGTCGTTCGATGTGATCTTAACAGATCCGCCGTACTGTCCGAGGCTCATCACATCAGGCTCCACCATTACATCGGATGCCTTCGGGATCCTGTCTTCCAGCTTGGGAAGTTCTCCCTTTGCAACCTTTTCCGCAAGAATGGGTGCTTCTTTTTCCAAAACATTGATCGCGGGGGTAGGTGTTGATTCCTTCGATCCCACAGCTGTTGTGGGCTTCGAGCTGTTATCCGTACCGCCGGGCTGTGTAGCTGTATTATCCTGTCCACAGCCCGTTAAAGCTGCCGCAACCATGGATAAAGCCAATACTATCGACAATAGCCTTCTCTTATAATTCATTTTTTCCTCCCAATTGTGAAATTGATTTTGTTTCAAAATTGTTTTTGTTGTTGATCTATATTACTTTGAGCGCTCAAAATATATACTTTTAGGTATGGTTTCCGCTTTCATGTTTCCCATAAAAACATCTTTAAAAAGCGCGGAAATATATGTTATATATTTTTCCGAAATCGTTTTCGAGGTCGCGGAATTCCCTGTTTTAAAGGGTTTACAGATTCATTGCAAGTTGATTTCTCATTTTCCGATATATATTTTCTGTACTAATCTTACCACGTATGCAATATATGTAAATGTGTTTTTAAATATATATATATACTTTTGTTCCAAAACGTCCCTTTTTCTTCATATTGTTCTCAGAATTATATATATTTTACAAACAATATACCAAGATCTAACAATAAATTGATCATAAGACAAAAGGCTGTAGCGCCGATATATGCCTTTATGATCTGATTTATATATAATTCGCCCCATCTATTGAGCCTTTATGATCGTGCATGATATAATCTGCGCAAAATTAAATCTTCCTTAGAAAGGAAACAAATTATGGAAAATAGTTTCAGACAAGAGCATCCAAACCCGCAATTTCAGCGGAACAGCTGGATCAACTTAAATGGCGTTTGGGATTTTGAAATTGACTTCGGCAAAAGCGGAAGAGAAAGAAAAATGTACGAAACAGGGAACTTCACAAAAAAGATCAACGTTCCCTTCTGCCCCGAAAGCAAGCTCAGCGGGATCGAGTACAAAGACTTCATGAACGGAGTATGGTACAGAAGGACCTTTGAACTTTCAAACTGTTCTTCCAAAAGGACGGTGATCCACTTCGGAGCCGTAGACTACATGAGCTGCGTGTATATCAACGGCCATGAGGTGGGAACGCATCGCGGCGGCTACTCCTCGTTTTCTTATGATATCACCGAATACTGCAGAGACGGCGAGAACACAGTCGTTGTGTACGCCGAAGAGAATATGCACAACGGCCTTCAGCCCGTGGGAAAGCAGAGCCGCTCCTTCTACTCTCACGGTTGCGACTACACGAGGACCACAGGCATATGGCAGACTGTCTGGCTTGAATTCACTCCCAAGGACTACATTGCCTCCTTTAAGCTTTATCCTGACATTTCCGCCTCTTCTCTTCACATTTCCGCAGAGCTCAATGGTCTCGGAAAGTTCAGTGCCAAGGCTTCCTTTGAAGGCAAGGAGTGCGGCAGTGTGACATTTGTCAAAAAGGCTGCTTCCGGAAACATCGTAAATGTCACTTTAAACTTAAGCGACCTTCACCTTTGGGAGATCGGAAAGGGCGGGCTCTACGACCTCGATCTCACCTTCGGAGAAGACGAAGTTCACAGCTATTTCGGAATGAGGGAAGTGAGACTTGAAGGAAACCGTTTCATTTTGAACGGAAAGAGCATTTTCCTAAGAACCGTGCTCGACCAGGGCTTCTATCCGGACGGCATCTACACGGCTCCGAGCGACGAGGCGCTGATAAATGACATTAAGATCTCCATGGATATGGGCTTCAACGGAGCTCGTCTCCACCAGAAGGTTTTTGAAGCACGTTTTCTTTACCACTGCGACCGCCTGGGTTACATGGTATGGGGCGAGCATGCAAACTGGGGACTGGATCTTTCAAACCCCATGGCTCTCCATTCCTTCCTTAAAGAATGGCTTGAGATCGTAAACCGCGACTTTAATCACCCCGCTCTGATCGGCTGGTGTCCCTTCAATGAGACCTGGGATTACGACGGAAGGCAGCAGCTTGATGACAATCTCCTGCTGGTCTACAGGACAACAAAGCTTTTGGACCGAACACGCCCCTGCATCGATACAAGCGGTAATTTCCATGTTCATGAAACAGACATCTACGATCTTCACGATTACGAGCAGGATGTCGACAAATTCAAACACACCTACAGCGAACTTGCAAAGGGTGGAAGTATCATCGGAGAAGGCCATGTTCACAGGCAGCAATATGACTTTCCCGAGTATCGTGCTCTTCCACTCTTCATCAGCGAATACGGCGGTATCAAATGGGATGTGGACAGCAACAATGCAGAAGCCTGGGGATACGGCGCGGCTCCGAAAACCGAAAAAGAATTCCTTGACCGCTACAAAGGTCTTACGGAAGTGCTTTTGAGCAACAAAAACATCTTCGGTTTCTGCTACACTCAGCTTTACGATATCGAGCAGGAAACAAATGGCCTCTACACCTACGGCAGAAAAGCCAAATTTGATCCGGAATTTTTCAAAAAGATAAATTCACAAAAAGCAGCCATTGAGGGCTAAAAGAATCCCTTCACCAAAAAAGCCCTTGGAAGCAATTGCTCCCAAGGGCTTTTTACCCCCTAACCCCGTCCCCAAGGTGTCATTTCGCGGCAGTTACGATGTTATAGTACACGTTTGATGTCGCTTTGTAAACTATTGTGTAGAACACTGCAAACATTGCGAAGGTTATGGATGTTGTGAGGAGGAAAAGACCTTTGTTCAACAGTCCAAAGATCATCAGCATTTTGTCGATCATGGGAAAGGCGAAAGAAAGGTGCAGTCCCGCAAAGATCAAAGGCACATAGAACACCGCCAGAAGCTGTGAATTTATGCTGTTCTTGATCTCTTTTTTGGTCATGCCGACTTTCCGCATCACTTCAAATCGCTTACAATCCTCGTACCCTTCGGAGATCTGCTTGTAGTAGATGATGAGGAC
>JAILNG010000164.1 GCA_024691875.1 Lachnospiraceae bacterium
ATTTTCCGCTTCGCTGATCAGTGAATATATGCCTGAAGGAGCAAAGCTCACAACAATAGAAAAGGTTGAGATGAGGCTTGTTGAGGCAAGAAAAAACCTTGCAGCCCTTAAAAGAGCAAAGGATGTGACTTTGATCGAGGATGATGCATTAAATGCATTGAAGGTATTAAGGGAGCAGGGCAGAAAATTTGATCTTATATTTATGGACGCCGCAAAAGCGCAATATATGAATTTTTTGGAGAACGCATTACCGATGCTGAAGGTGGGCGGACTTCTTGTGACAGACAATGTCCTGCAGGAGGGTTCCATCATCGATTCAAAATTTGCCATTGAGCGCAGAGACAGAACCATACACATGAGAATGAGAGATTATCTCTTTGCAATAAAACACGATCCGAAGCTCACCACATCGATCGTTGCGGTGGGTGACGGAATGGCATTGACTTTAAAAAAACAGGATTAAGATGAAGAAACCGGAATTACTGCTTCCCGCGTCAAGCCCGGAAGTACTTAAAACCGCAGTCAGATACGGAGCGGACGCTGTTTACATCGGCGGGGAACTCTACGGATTGCGTGCAAAAGCAAAAAATTTTACAAATGAAGACATGGCGGAGAGCATCAAGTTTGCCCACAAGTACGGTAAGAAGGTGTACGTTACGGCAAACATTACCGCACACAACAGAGATTTGGAGGGGATCAAAGCCTATTTTAAGGAACTCTCTGAGATCAAGCCGGATGCCCTCATAATTTCAGACCCCGGAGTTTTTGAACTCGCAGGGGAATTTGCACCCGATATCGACAGACACATCAGCACTCAGGCAAACAACACCAACTGGATGGACTACCTCTTTTGGAAAAAGAGAGGAGCGACCAGAGTTGTATCTGCCCGTGAGCTTTCCATCGAAGAGATCGGAGAGATCAGGAAAAACACGCCTGACGGTCCCGAGATAGAAACTTTCGTTCACGGAGCAATGTGTATCTCTTACTCCGGCAGATGCCTGCTCAGCAACTATTTTACCGGAAGAGATGCAAATCTCGGTGCCTGCACTCACCCATGCAGATGGAAGTACTACCTTATGGAGGAGAACAGACCGGGAGAATACCTCCCTGTTTTTGAAAACGACAGAGGAACATATATATTTAACTCAAAGGATCTTTGCATGATAGAGCACATTCCGGAGCTTGTAAATGCAGGCATAGATTCCTTTAAGGTGGAAGGAAGAATGAAGACGGCGCTCTATGTGGCGACTGTGGCGGGCACTTACCGCAGGGCTGTCGATGACTTCTTCGAATCGCCGGAAAAGTATTTCGACAATCTTCCTTCTTACAGAGAGAGCATTTCAAAATGCACCTACAGAAATTTCACTACCGGCTTTTTCTTTAACAAGCCCGGAGCGGATGCTCAGGTTTACGACAACAACGTTTATGTAAAGGATGCCGTCTACTACGGAACAGTGGCAGAGGTTACAAAAGACGGGATTGCGGTGCTTGAGCAGAAGAACAAATTTCTCGTGGGAGATATACTTGAGATCATGCACTTCGACGGAACATTTGATGAGGCAGAGGTGCTTGATATTACGGACGAGGACGGCAATCATATGCCTTCATGCCCTCACGCAAGACAGAAGATTTTTGTTAAGTTTTCCGTTGCACCGGCAGTCGGAGAACTTTTAAGGGGAAAAGGAGCCGCAGAGGCTGAAGAACAGTAAAGTCCGACACAATTACTCACTTGGCCTGACACTCGGAGGTTTACATGAAAGATAACAAGAACAGAATACAAATCGGAATAATGATGTTTTTCGTGATAGCGGCTTCAATTGTTTTCTTCTTCGCAATCTATTCGCTGCCATCCATCATCACATTTTTGAAAAAAGTTATCAAAATATTGATGCCTGTTAATATCGGCATTTTTGTGGCATATATCCTGAATCCCGTTGTGATGTTTTTGAACGGTGGGATCGGGGAGCTTTTGTCGCACACCCAATTACAGGTGAAAACAAGAAAAAAGCTGGCAAAGGGCATGTCCATCGGAATTTCGTTGGTGCTGCTGCTCACAATTGTAATTACATTGCTTTCAATAGTTATTCCCGAAGTAGTAAAAAGTTTATCGACTTTGGTCGGAAATATACAGAATTACGGAATGTCATTTTATGAATATATTTCCGGGCTTTTTGACGGAAATGACGTCATCCAAAAAACAGTGCAGGATTTTTTGACTACGGGTATAAATTCTGCTATTTCCTGGGTTAAAGACGATCTGCTCGGACAGATGAATAAGCTGATGTCCACGTTGAGTTCGGGACTTGTGGGAGCGTTTAAGACGGTTATCAACATTATTCTGGGACTTTGTGTGGCTGTTTATTTACTTATCAGTAAACACGAATTCATCGGCGGAATAAAAAAGCTTTTATATGCAGCGTTCAAGAAAGAAACCGTAAACGTTATCCTGGCGGTAGGCCGTGAGACAGACAGCATTTTCGGTGGCTTTATATCGGGAAAACTGATCGATTCATTGATCATCGGTGTTCTTTGCTTCATTGGCTGTTCGATCATGGATACACCTTATATTTCACTGATCTCTGTGGTGATCGGTGTAACAAACGTCGTTCCGATCTTCGGACCCTGGGTCGGCGCGATCCCCTGTTCGCTGCTGGTACTGGTTGTAAATCCGGACAAAGCTTTGATCTTTGTTATCTTTATTATTTTGTTGCAGCAGTTTGACGGTAACATCCTTGGACCCAATATTCTCGGAGATTCCACCGGATTGGCTGCATTTTGGGTTGTTGTGGCCATCACACTGGGCGGCGGATTGTTCGGAGTACCCGGAATGCTCCTCGGCGTTCCGACTTTTGCCGTGTTCTATTTCCTTGTCAAGACTTTTGTAGAATTCAAGCTGAAAGAACGAAACATGCCGATACAGACCGTTTCTTACACGAAGATCAAGAGGATAGACCCGGAAACCTTAAATTCCGAGTTCATCAATACCGGCCTTTCAAAGAGAGAACGCAGAAAGCAGAATATATTTGAGGATGACGTCTCCAGAGAGATCGCTATTGCCGCAAGACTTTCAAAAGAAGAAAGAGAGCAGAGAGGAAATTACTCTGAGAACGCGATTAAAGACTTCATGAATGATTTAAAGGAAGGAACTAAGCCTAAAGAAAATGGAAACGATAAAAAAGATATTTAAGAAGATTGTAAACAGAGAGACCATAATGTACATCATCTTTGGTGTACTTACAACCGTTGTAAACTGGATAGTCTACAGGATATTCGATCAGCTGCTCACCAACGGAGGGGGAGCAGAAGCCGTTACCACTGAAGGTTTTCAGGGAGCGATCGATACATTCCTTTCAAAAGGCACAGCAGGTATCATTGCATGGGTGGCAGCAGTTGCTTTCGCCTATGTGACCAACCGCCTCTGGGTGTTTGAAGAAAGAGCACACGGTGCAAAGAATGTAGCTCTTGAATGCGGACGCTTTGTGGGCGCCAGAGTCGCAACCGGAGTAATTGAGATCCTCGGAACGCCTGCCTTGGTGGTCCTCGGACTCAAAGCCCAGGTTTTCGGACTTGATGTGGCAAAGCTTATTGTAAGTGTCATCATTGTGATCCTGAATTACATTTTCAGCAAGCTGTTTGTTTTCAAGTCAAAGTAGGAAAGTTTATAAGAACAGGTAAAAGGCAATTAATATGTTTGAAATTAAAGCAATCGTAAATCTTAAAAAAGGTGAAGGCAGAACTTTGAATGCCGGCGGACTTTGGGTTTACGACAATGAAATTGAGCAGATCACCGGGAATTTTATTGACGGTGATCTTTGCATTGTAAAGAGTAACAACGGTTATCCTCTCGGAATCGGATACATTAACCGAAAGTCCAAGATCACTGTGCGTCTTCTGACGAGAAACACTGAAACGGAGATCAATGAGGAATTCTTCAGAAAGAGAATTCAGGATTCCTGGAACTATCGTAAGAAAGTGGTTGACACTTCCTCATGCCGTTTGATCTTTGGAGAAGCGGATTACATTCCCGGACTCACCGTTGATAAATTTGAAGATGTTCTGGTCGTTCAGAGCCTTGCGCTGGGGATCGATCGTTACAAGGAGCTTCTTGTGAAGCTTTTAAAGGAAGTACTTTCTGCTGACGGGATCAAGATCCGCGGTGTCTACGAAAGAAGCGACGCCAAGGTCAGAGAACTGGAAGGCATGGAAAGAGTTAAGGGCTTCATAGGACCTGAGTTTGACACAAAGGTGCAGATCGTTGAAAACGGAGTCAAGTATTTTGTTGACACCGCTGACGGTCAGAAGACAGGCTTCTTCCTGGATCAGAAATACAATCGTCTTGCAATCCAGAAGCTTTGCAAGGATGCAACGGTTCTTGACTGCTTCACCCACACCGGATCATTTGCTTTAAATGCCGGACTTGCGGGAGCAAAGGAAGTTACGGGCGTTGACGCATCCGACCCGGCTGTTGCTCAGGCCACTGAAAATGCAGCTTTGAACGGACTTTCCGATACTGTTCATTTTGAGTGCGCAGATGTACTTGATCTTCTTCCGAAGCTGGAAGAGGAAGGGAAAAAGTACGATGTCGTAATCCTTGACCCGCCGGCCTTCACGAAATCAAAGGATTCAGTAAAGAAGGCAATGAAGGGCTACCGCGAGATCAACATGCGCGGACTTAAAATAGTTAAGGACGGTGGCTTCCTTGCCACTTGTTCCTGCTCGCACTTCATGACTCCCGAGCTGTTCACCGAAGTCATTGCCCAGGCCGCCAAAAGCGTTCACAAGCGTCTCCGTCAGGTGGAGTACCGCACGCAGGCTCCGGATCATCCCATCGCCTGGAATGCGGAGGAAAGCTATTATCTTAAGTTTTACATCTTCCAGGTGTGCGACGAAGTTTAAAGATTTGAGCGTAAGGCACGTTATCGAATCATCACAATCTATCTGATTTCATCTTTTCCGGTGCCATTCCGGCGCCGGGAAAGTAAAATTTCCCGATTTAGAATTAATTGAATAGTATTGTTGAGGGGCATAGTCTCGCCGTATGGTCTGCCGGGGGAAAATACCACGGAACCGAAGCAAAATGTGAATCCCGTGGTAAACTTGGAAGCTAAGCGAGCAGCGTAGCGGGGAAAATACCACGGAACCGAAGCGAAGCGTGAATCTCGTGGTAAACCGGGAAGCTAAGCGAGCAGCGTAGCGGGGGAAATACCACGGAAACGAAGTGAAAGGTAAATCCCGTGGTAAATTTGGAAGCTAAGCGAGCAGCGTAGCGGGGAAAATACCATGGAAACGAAGTGAAGCGTAAATCTCGTGGTAAATATGGAAGCTAAGCAAGTTTAGACAGCTATAAATTGTAACCAATTAATTTTATATAATTTTTTTCGAGGAGGAAAATAAAATGAAAACAAAGTACTTAGAACCAATTACACTGTATGGCGATATCCGAAGGCGATATGATGAGCTCAGCAGGGTTAGTCAGGACATTAAGCGGAGACTGGTAAAGTATCCCGATGGTAAGATCCGAGTTGCTAATAAAAAGGGCAAGATACAATACTTCATCAGGTATGACTTATGTGACAAAACAGGAACTTATGTTTCAAAGAAAGATGATAAGAAGATAAGGCTCTACCTTCAAAAAAGGTACGATGAAGAGGTGATACTTAAGATAGAGCAAGAAATGAAAGTATTGAAACAGCTTCTAAAATTCTCAGATTCCGATGTCTCTTTAATTCAAAGTAAGTATTCCGATAATCCCGAGGAAGTAAAAGGAAAGATAACACCTATAGATGTATCTGATGAGGATTATGTGTCTGAATGGTTGAACCGACCATATGATAAAAAAATGATCAACTCTGAAGTGCCGATGTTTATTACAAATAATGGTGAGCATGTAAGATCCAAATCTGAGCTGACTATTGCCAATGCACTGTCTAAGCATGGTATACCATATAAATATGAGTGCCCATTGAAATTATCAACCGGACAGATAATACATCCTGACTTTACGGTTCTTAATGTGAGATCCAGAAAAGAATTGTATTGGGAACACAGAGGAATGTTGGATGATGAGAATTATTCAAGAAATTCGGTAAATAGAATAAAACAGATGGGTAAGGAAGGCATATATTTAGGAGACCAATTAATTTTGACAGAAGAGACTTCCGCTTCTGCATTGGGGACAGACGAGATAGAGCGAGTGATCAAACATTTCTTTTAAAAGAGACACATTTGGAAGCTAAGCAAGCAGCGTAGCGGGGAAAATACCACGGATACGAAGCGAAATGTAAATCCCGTGGTAAATTTGGGAGCTAATTAAGCAGCGTAGCGGGGAAAATACCACGGAACCGAAGCGAAGCGTGAATCCCGTGGTAAACCGGGAAGCGAAGCAAGCAGCGTAGGGGGGAAAATACCACGGAAACGAAGTGAAGCGTAAATCTCGTGGTAAATTTGGAAGCGAAGCAAGCAGTGCGGCGGGGAAAATACCACTGAAGCGAAGCGAAGCGTGAATCCCGTGGTAAACTTGGAAGCTAAGCAAGCAGCGCGGCGAGGAAAATACCACGGAACCGAAGCGAAATGTGAATCCCGTGGTAAATCTGGAAGCTAAGTAAGCAGCGTAGCGGGGAAAATACCACGGAACCGAAGTGAAGCGTAAATCCCGTGGTAAACTTGGAAGATAAGCAAGTATGGGGAAAAGCGACAGCTTTTTTACCCTCCGGTTTTCTTCGGAAACTGTCAATTCTTCCTTGAAACTTCATCTATTCTGTGATACATTATGAGAGATTTGTTAAATCATGAGTTAAGGAGTTTCGAAATAAGATGCAAAAAATTTTGGAGAAAATTACGGACATAATGACTTCTGCCTTTGAAAAAGCAGGTTACGGAGCAGAGTACGGAAAGGTTTCCGTGTCAAACCGCCCCGA
>JAILNG010000191.1 GCA_024691875.1 Lachnospiraceae bacterium
GTTGGATTACAAGGGAACCGGTATGTCGGTAATGGAGATGAGTCATCGTTCAAAAGCGTATGAGGAGATCATCCAGACAGCAGAGCAGGATATCCGCGATCTCATGAATATCCCCGACAATTATAAGGTTCTTTTCCTTCAGGGCGGTGCAAGCCAGCAGTTTGCAATGATCCCCATGAACCTTATGAAGAATAAGAAAGCTGACTACATCATCACCGGACAGTGGGCAAAGAAGGCTTGGCAGGAAGCTCAGATCTTCGGTGAAGCAAAGGCTATTGCTTCTTCCGCGGACAAGACATTCTCTTACATTCCCGATTGCTCCGATCTTCCCATCGATGATGATGCGGATTACGTTTATATCTGCGAGAACAACACTATTTACGGAACAAAGTTCAAGACACTCCCCAACACAAAGGGCAAGACACTGGTTGCAGACGTTTCATCCTGCTTCCTTTCCGAGCCTGTTGACGTAACAAAGTACGGCGTTATCTACGGCGGTGTTCAGAAGAACGTCGGACCTGCAGGTGTTGTTATCGTTATCATCCGCGAAGACCTCATCACCGAGGACACACTTCCCGGAACACCCACCATGCTTAAGTACAAGATCCATGCAGACAACAAGTCACTTTACAACACACCTCCGGCTTACGGTATCTATATCTGCGGTAAGGTGTTCAAGTGGCTTAAGAAACAGGGCGGACTTGAGGCAATTCAGAAGAAGAACATCGAAAAGGCTCAGATCCTTTACGATTTCCTCGATCAGTCCAAGATGTTCCATGGAACCGTAAGAAAGGAAGACCGCTCACTCATGAACGTTCCTTTCGTAACAGGAAACGAAGAGCTTGATGCGAAGTTCGTCAAGGAAGCAAAGGCAGCAGGCTTTGAAAACCTTAAGGGCCACAGAACCGTTGGCGGTATGAGAGCATCCATCTACAACGCTATGCCCATCGAAGGCGTTAAGAAACTGGTTGAATTCATGAAGAAGTTTGAGGAGGAGAATGCGTAATGTTTAAGTATAATTGCCTCAACAAGATCTCTAAAGTCGGAACTCAGAACTTCGGTGAAAACTATACAGCAACAGATGACATCAATGACGCAGATGCTATTCTTGTAAGAAGTGCAACAATGCATGACATGACCTTCGGTAAGAACGTAAAGGCCATTGCAAGAGCAGGCGCGGGCGTTAACAACATTCCTCTCGATCGTTGCGCTGAGGAAGGCATAGTTGTTTTCAACACTCCCGGTGCAAATGCCAACGGAGTTAAGGAACTGGTCATCGCAGGTATGCTTCTTGCTGCCCGTGATGTTACAGGCGGTATCAATTGGGTTCAGACCATTAAGGAAGAACCTGAGATCGCTAAAATGGTAGAAAAAGGCAAGTCCAATTTTGCGGGAACCGAGATCCAGGGCAAGAAGCTGGGCGTTATCGGTCTCGGCGCCATCGGTGTTTTGGTTGCCAATGCTGCGGTTGGTCTCGGTATGGAAGTTTACGGATGCGACCCCTACATCTCCGTAGAGAACGCATGGAAGCTTTCCCGTTCCGTAAAGGCTGTTAAGACTCGCGAAGAGATCTTCAAGAAATGTGATTACATCACAGTTCATGTTCCGCTTCTTGATGATACAAAGAATATGATCAATGCTGACACCATTAAGACCATGAAGAACGGCGTCATCATCCTGAACTTTGCAAGAGATCTTCTTGTAAATGACGATGACATGGCTGCGGCTCTTGCAACAGGCAAGGTTAAGAAGTATGTTACAGACTTCCCCAACGCAAAGAGTGCAAAGATGGCAGGAACCATTGCAATTCCTCACCTCGGAGCTTCCACCGAAGAGTCCGAAGACAATTGCGCTATCATGGCTGTTAAGGAACTGGTTGAGTACCTTGAGAACGGTAACATCATCAATTCCGTTAACTATCCTTCGGTAGACGCGGGAGTTTGCAAAACAGCAGCAAGAATCTGCATTCTTCACAAGAACATCCCCAACATGCTTGCTCAGTTTACCGGTGCTTTTTCCGCTGCAGGTATCAACATCGATAACATGGTGAATAAGAGCAAAGGCGATTCCGCTTACTCTATCCTTGATGTTGAGAATGTTAACGATGACATCGTTAAGACTGTTGACAACATTGAAGGAGTAAGATCCGTTAGAGTGATAAAAGTACAATAATAGGGCAATAACTGACAATAATCTCGTTGCTTTTAATATCAAAATATTGTAGAATCAGAGTGTTCGCTTATCGAACACTCTTTTTTTAGGAATCCCATATGAAACGAGCATTTAAATATCTTTTTGAAAATAAAACAGCTATCATTATCGGCTACATTATCAAGATCTCAGGTACGGTAGTCGGACTTTTTATACCCAGGATAATGGGAACTCTGATAGACGATGTGGTTCCGCGTTTAAGAGAAACGGGGGACTGGACCGAGTTTGTTCTGGGCGGTGTTTTCATGGCTTTTTGTGCTGTTTTCGACCGTACATTTAACATCATTGCAAACAGAAGAGCGGCAAAGTACTCAATGCTTGCCATAAGACACTTAAGAAACGATCTGTATCAAAAGATCCTTTCGCTTTCGGGAAAACAGACAGATGAATTTGGTATCCCGTCACTTGTGTCAAGACTTACATCGGATTCCTACAACATTCACACTTTCTTTAACATCATGCAGCGAATGGGAGTGCGTTCGACTCTGATCTGTATCGGAGGACTCATTTTGTCGGCAACTCTGGACCTTTCGCTGACATTGACCTTAGTTGCGACGCTTCCGTTTGTTTTTGCGATCGTTTTCTTCATTTCAAGAAGAGGCATTCCTTTGTATTCCATAGTTCAGACATCCGTCGATAAGATGGTAAGGATCATGAGAGAGGATGTTTCGGGCATACGTGTCATTAAGGCTCTTTCGAAAGAGGACTATGAAAGAGAAAGATTTGACGACGCAAATTCAGCTACAGTAAAAGATGAGCTGAAGGCCTCCGGCGTTATGGCGATCTCAGGCCCCATCATCAGTCTCTGCCTCAACATGGGACTTGTACTGGTCATTGTGATCGGAGCCTACAGAGTGAACGCCGGTGCAGTAAAAGCAGGAACGATCATTGCTTTCCTTACTTATTTTACGATGATCCTTAATTCGCTGATCGCGGTGAATCGTATTTTCATCAACTATTCAAAGGCTTCCGCGTCAGCCAAGAGAATATATGCGGTAATGGACGCAGAAGACGATCTGAAAGTTGCAGAATGGAAGGATAGCGACGCAAAAGACGGTATCACAAGTCCTTACAGGATCGAGTTCAGGCATGTCTGGTTCTGCTACGGCGATAACAAAGAAAATGACGAAGAAAAGTACGTTTTAAAGGATATAGATTTCACTTTGGCGCCCGGCGAATCCCTGGGCATCATCGGAGCTACGGGATCGGGAAAGACAACGATCATCAGCCTTTTGATGAGGTACTATGATCCGACCCGCGGAGAGATCTTTATAGACGGCAGAAACATAAAGACCTATCCCTTGGACAGCCTCAGAAAGATGTTCGGTGTCGCTTTCCAGAATGACATCATTTTTGCGGAGGCTATCGATGAAAACATCCGCTTCGGCAGAGAGATCTCCGATGAAGACGTGGAGATGGCATCAAAAGCTGCCTGCGCCTATGAATTCATTATGGGCAAGGAAAACGGCTTCAAGCATGAAGCCGCCATCAAGGGCGCGGATTTTTCCGGCGGCCAGAAGCAGAGACTCTTTATTTCCAGAGCACTGGCAGGTCATCCGGGCATATTGATCCTGGACGATTCCTCCTCGGCGCTTGATTATAAGACTGACGCGGATGTTAGAGAGAACATTAACGAAAACTTCGGTGATTGCACTTTGATCTCCGTCGCTCAACGTATCAGTTCGGTAATGAAAATGAGTAAGATCATGGTCATCGAGGACGGTGCGATCATCGGTCTCGGTACTCATGAGGAATTGCTTGCAAACAATGAAGTCTACAAAGAGATAGCATCAACACAGTTGGGAAGTTTATTGTAATGGCAAAAGAAAAAAATGCCGGAGGCGGCAAGACAGTAGAACATGCAAGAGATCCGAAAGCGGCGGCAAGATTTCTGTGGCGTTATCTTAAGGAATTCAAATTCCTTTTATTTGTTGCGCTTGCACTTACGATCTTTGCAAATACGTTTGCATTGATCGGCCCCAGACTTTCGGGAAATGCAATAGATGCAATGAAGGGTAAAGGACAGGTGGATTTTGACACAGTGTTCAGATACGCTTCAATGATGGCCGTGTTTTATGTGGTTTCCGCGATCCTTTCCTACATGCTTGCGCTTCTGATGAGAAGTATTTCGCAGAAGATAGTAAAGCGAATGAGAAAAGACGTGTTCGACAAACTCATGAAGCTTCCCGTTTCCTATTTTGACAAGCATATGGCGGGAGACATCATCAGCCGTGTTTCTTATGATATTGATGTGATCAATACATCACTTTCTACAGACGTAGTCCAAATCCTTGCGAGTATCGTAACGGTAGTGGGATCCTTCATAATGATGGTCAGGATCTCTCCGGTCCTTGTCATTGTAATGTGCGTTACAATTCCGGTCTCATTCATGTACACCGGGCATATGACCAAGCTTACCAGACCCAGGTTTTCCGCGAGATCTGCAAAACTCGGTAAGATGAACGGCTATGTCGAAGAGACTGTCGGAGGACAAAAGGTCATTCAGGGATATGCCTGCGAGAACGTCTACACGGGTAGATTTTCGGATGTAAACGTGGAAGCGACAGAAGCCTACTATAATGCGGATTACCTGAATGCGGCCATAGGACCTACGGTCAACTTCATTAACAATCTTTCGATGATGCTGGTTGCCGTGTTCGGAACTCTTTTGTATTTTTTGAATTACATGAGCATAGGTAATGTGTCTTCGTTTATTCTGTATTCCAGAAAGTTTTCGGGCCCCATAAATGAGGCGGCAAACATTTTCGGTGAGCTGCAATCGGCGCTGGCTGCGGCTGAAAGGGTAAACAGGGTACTTTCGGAAAGCAATGAAAAGGAAGACGCAAAGGACGCCGTTGTTCCGGATGAAGTAAAAGGCGATGTGCTGATCGACAATGTCAGCTTCGGCTATGATGAAGGAAAGAGCATATTAAAAGATTTCTCGCTTCATGCTGAACCCGGAAAGCTGATCGCGGTGGTGGGACCCACAGGAGCGGGTAAGACGACTCTCATCAATCTTCTTATGAGATTTTACGATCCCACAAGCGGAAAGATCTTTATTGACGGCAGAGAAAATGACGCTGTAACCAGAAGATCCTTGCGCGGAAGTTTTGCAATGGTACTGCAGGACACATGGGTTTTTGGAGGAACCATTTACGAAAATATTGCATATGGCAAAAAAAATGCTACAATGGAAGAAGTTGTGAATGCCGCAAAGACTGCACGCATACATTCATTCATCATGAGACAACCTAAGGGGTACGATACGGTCCTTACAGAGGACGGAGTGAACATTTCCAAGGGGCAAAAGCAGTTGCTCACTATTGCAAGAGCAATGCTTACGGATGCGTCCATGCTGATCTTTGACGAAGCAACGTCGAACGTAGACACAAGAACAGAGAAACTGATACAGTCGGCCATGGAAAAGCTCATGGAGAACAAGACCTGTTTCATTATTGCTCACAGATTGTCTACGATACAGCATGCGGACGAGATTATCGTTGTCAATGACGGACGTATTGCGGAACAGGGCAGGCATGAAGAACTGATGGAAAGAAAAGGAGCCTATTACGAACTGTATGCGGCTCAAATAAAATAAGATGAGGTACAAATAATGGAAAAATTTTCGGAGATCAAGTACGTAAGACCGGATCTTGAAAAGTTTAAAGCAGCTACAAACGAATGCCTGGACAGAGCTGAAAAGGCTACAAGCTATGAGGAATTTAAAAAAGCTCTCGCCGATTCGGAAGCTCTTTCAAAAGAGCTGGAGGACATGGCTCAGGTCTGCTACATCAGATCGACAATGAACAAGGCTGATGAGTTCTACTCCAAGGAGCAGGAATTTCTTGATGAGGAGTTTCCGAAGCTCATGAATCTGCAGAAGCGAAACAGCGAAGTAATGCTGAATTCTCCTTTCAGAAAAGATTTTGACGCAGAGTTCGGCAAGATCCTTAATGAAACTGAAGAAAAGAAACTGATCCTTAAGGATGAGAGACTTGTTCCTTTGATGATCGAAGAGAACAAACTGAGTGAAGAGTACTCGCAGACAGCTGCAAAGTGCAAAACAGATTTCAGAGGAGAAGAGTGCAATTTCTACGGACTTCTCCGTCACATGCAGTCCACGGACAGAACAGAAAGAAAAGAAGCTTTTGAAGCCTGGTCCGCTCTCTACGAAAGCGTTTCCGGAAAACTCGATGAGATTTACGATAAGCTTACGGCCATAAGAGTAAAGAAGGCTGAGATCGTCGGATTTAAGAATTACAGAGAATTTGCTCTCATTGACAGCGAGCATTTTGATTACACAAAGGAAGATCTCGCAAACTTCAAAAAGCAGGTTGTAGAGATCATTGTTCCGGAAGTTTCAAAACTCTACGAGGAGCAGAGAAAGAGACTGGGCATTGACAAACTGCAGTATTTCGATGAGCAGCTCGTGTTCCCCGAAGGAAACGCAAAGCCTATAGGCGCCAAGGATCAGATGGTCAAGTGGGCTCAGGAGATGTACTCCGAGCTTTCTCCCGAAACAGGAGAATTCTTTGATTTCATGGTTAAATACGATCTGTTTGATCTTGAAACAAAGCCCAACAAGCACCTTGGCGGATACATGACTCTCCTGCCCAAGAGAAAAGCACCTTTCATTTTCTCAAACTTCAACGGAACATCAGCGGATGTTGAGGTACTTACCCATGAAGCCGGACATGCTTTTGAGGGATACATCTCCTCAAGGATCCAGCCCCTTTCATCCATGGTAATGTCTACCAGCGACATCGATGAGATCCATTCAATGACGATGGAGCATCTTACCTATCCCTGGATGGACAAGTTCTTCGGAGACAAGGTTGACAAGTTCAGATATGCTCATTTGACAGAAGCATTGAAGGTCATCCCTTACCTTTGTGCTGTTGATGAATTCCAGTGCAGAGTTTTCGACAATCCCAAAATGTCGGCAGATGAGAGATACGCTGCATGGAAGGACATTGAAAAGACATTCCTTCCCTGGAGAAGCTACGACGGAAACAAGTTCCTTGAAAAGGGCGGTTTCTGGATGCAGAAGCAGCACATTTTCCTGTATCCTTTCTATTACATAGATTATGCTCTTGCTCAGATCTGTGCATTCCAGATCTATGGCAAGTCATTAAAGAACAAGGAAGACGGATGGAATTCCTATCTTACTCTTTGCAAGATGGGCGGAAGCAGAGGCTATCTTGATCTCCTTAAGGGAGCGGGACTTGAAAGTCCTTTTAAGGATGGCAGTGTTAAAATGGCAGTTGAAGGAGCACTTGAACAGATCAAGGTTTTTGAAAGGAGCATATAATGATCAGAATTGCTGTTTTTGCAGCTGACGGCTGCGAGGAAATTGAAGCTTTGACGGTTGTTGACCTTTTAAGAAGGGCAGGAATGGACACTGACATTATTTCCATTTCCGACAATAAGGCGGTTACGGGTTCACACAGGATCGTTTTCGGAGCTGAAAAACGTTTCAATGATGTGAATATGGACGACTACGATGCCCTCATTCTTCCCGGCGGAATGCCCGGAACAAACAACCTTGCGACTCATTCGGGAGTTTGCACCACTGTTAAGAATTTCGCCGCAAGCGGAAAGCTTTTGGCAGCAATTTGTGCGGCACCAAGCGTTCTTGGCGGACTGGGCGTGCTTGAAGGAAAAAAAGCCACCTGCTATCCGGGCTTTGAAGACAAGCTTGTGGGAGCTGAAGTCCTTACAGACAGAGTGGTTGCCGACGGTAACATCATTACATCCCGTGGAATGGGCACAGCTATTGATTTCGGTCTTGCTATCATTGAGTATTTTGCAGACACCAATGTAACCGATGAACTGGCTGCGTCTATCCTTTACAAATAAATCCGGAAGGAATTGAAAATGGCTGAACTTTTATTTATAAAACCTGTTTTTAAAGAACTGATCTGGGGCGGAAACAGGATGAGAGACATCTATGGTTACGATATCCCGGGAGATGACACGGGCGAATGCTGGGCAATCTCAGCTCATGAAAACGGAGACGATACCATTGACGGAGGAGAATTTGACGGCTGGAAACTCAGTAAGCTCTACGCTGAGCATCAGGAACTTTTCGGAGACGGTAAAAAGAAGTTCCCGCTTTTGATCAAAATAATCGATGCAAAAGCGGATCTGTCCGTACAGGTTCATCCCGATGATGCATATGCATGTGAACACGAGAACGGAAGTCTCGGCAAGACAGAGTGCTGGTACATCCTTGACTGCGATGAAGATGCTACCATCGTGATCGGTCACAATGCAAAAACCAAAGAGGAACTGGCTGATATGATACATAATGGGCGCTGGAACGATCTGATCACTCCCAGACCGATCAAAAAGGGTGATTTCTTCCAGATAGTTCCGGGAACTGTACATGCCATTAAAGCAGGTACATTGATCCTTGAAACACAACAGTCCAGTGATGTGACCTACAGACTTTATGATTACGGAAGACTGCAGAACGGTAAGCCCCGTCAGCTGCACATCGAACAAAGCATCGATGTCATCAACTGCCCTCATAAGGACGTGCTCAGCGCATGCAAAAAGTCCGAGTGCGGAGATGCAAAGATCGAAGAGTTCGTTGACTGTGAGTTCTATAAAGTCTGGAAGACCGATCTTAAAGGAAAAGCAAGCTTTGATGCCCCCAAAACCTACAGAATGTTCTCTGTGCTTGAGGGAAGCGGAAAGATCAACGGCCGTGAGATCAGAAAGGGACAACACTTTATCATGCCTCTCGGATACGGTGCCTACACTCTTGAGGGAGAATTAAGCATCATCAGTTCGGAAGCAAAATAGTTAAATACGCAAGCTTTCAGGGCTTTAGCATTTTTCTTATCTGTGAAAACAGTAATATGTTAGCACTCATTTTAATTGAGTGCTAATTTTTTCTTGACTTTTGAGATCTAAGAGATATAATATCTTTCAAGGTTAAAAATAATATATAAAATGCTTCAAAGAGTTGAGGGCTTTGAAGCTGTATTTATGAATCGGAGGTACTACAATGGATAAGAAAAAAGGAAATCTTTCAATCGATTCGGAAAATATATTCCCGATAATCAAGCAGTGGCTTTACTCAGATCACGATATTTTCTATCGTGAGTTGATCTCTAACGGCTGTGATGCCATTACTAAATTGAAAAAGCTTGACGGAATGGGAGAGTGGCAGATCCCTGAAGGCGAAGAACTCAAGATGAACGTTTTCGTTAATCAGGAAAACAAGACCATCACATTCACCGATAACGGTATCGGAATGACAGCCGAGGAAGTTGACAAGTATATTAACCAGATCGCTTTTTCGGGCGCAAAGGATTTTTTGGAAAAGTACAAGGATAAAGAAGGTGCGGATCAGATCATCGGCCATTTCGGTCTCGGTTTTTATTCCGCATTCATGGTTGCGGACAAGGTTACCATTGATTCCCTTTCTTACAAAGAGGGAAGCAAGCCTGTTTACTGGGAATCCGAAGGCGGCATGAGCTTTGAGATGAGCGAAGGCGAAAAAGAAGAAAGAGGTACAACCATCGTTCTCTATCTGAACGAGGATTCCTACGAATTCTCCAATGCTTATAAGGCTAAGGAGATAATTGATAAGTATTGTTCTTTCATGCCTGTGCCCATCTACTTCAAGGATGAAAATGCCAAGGAAGAAGAGAAGAAGGATGAAGATAAAAAGGATGATGAAAAGAAGGAGCCCAAAAAGCCCGAACCTATCAACGACATTCATCCTCTTTGGACCAAAACACCCAATGACTGCAAGGAAGAAGAATACAAGAAATTCTATCGTGATGTGTTTAACGACTACAAGGAGCCTTTGTTCTGGATACATTTGAACATGGACTATCCTTTTAACTTAAAGGGTATTCTCTACTTCCCCAAGATCAATACAGAATACGATTCCATCG
>JAILNG010000217.1 GCA_024691875.1 Lachnospiraceae bacterium
ATTGATGAAGGCGGTTGCAAGGTCGGAGAGACTGATAGCCGAGGACATAATGAGAGAAGCGGGATTCATGCTCCCTCAAAGTGAAAATACCCATGAGCTTTTGAAAGAGTTAATAGAAAACCCGCCTACTTCAGGCTTCCCTAAGGAGGCGGCAAAGATATTATTGGAACTTATCCCCAATAACGGATGACATTCTTTGAGCCGTGGCAGAGAGTCATGCTTTCTGCCGCAGCTTAAAGAAAACAATTGAAAACAGTAAAAGCACGGCGCTTCCCAAAAAGACCTGCAGAGGGAAAAGGATGACCGCCTCGTCGGGGATCAACATGGCGAGGATGGTCACGGCCCCTGCGGGAGGCATATACATTCTAAGCATATGCAGAATGACCAGCATTAAAACAGTTGCCACAAAGGCAGCGATGGTCAGGGGAAGCCCGATTTTTATTGCCAGAATGTATCTTGAAACCGCACCTGCCAGAGCACATCCGGTAAGGACGGCCACTGTCTTAAAAGGCACATTTCTTGCTTTGTTTCCGGGACGGGAAAACTCCGTAAATGCAACGAGAAGCGGCGGAGCTGCCATAAACTTGAAGCCCGTGAAAAACGCGAGGGGAATGAAAGCCGCAGCGCAGGCGATCCTGATCAGAGCATCCGTGATGTCGGGTTTAAGATCGGGGGTTACGGGGGTATATGCCTCATCTTTCCTGATCCCCAGCTTGATCAAAAGCGCGCGGAACAAAACCACAGACAGTGTCAGAAGGAAGGCTGCGACGGGATAGACCCAGCTTTCGGTCTGCAGCATGACAGGTAAAACTATGGCTGAAATGAATGGCGCAAAGGTTGTACCGCCAAAAATGAACAGAATTTGAGCAAAAGCAAAGGCGATGATCATTTCGACGACGACCGGAAGCCCCATGTATCTTACGATCAGTACTCCAAGTACTGCGCAGATCGTTATAAGAGCAAGCATACGTTTGCTGTTCACCATCCAGCTTCTTTTTTCTGAAACCATGTATCCCACCGCAAGAGCGGTGATCTCAGGGAAGATTATTTCTTTTTCGCCCGACAATTCCGCTGCAAGAACCATGCAGGTTACGAGAAGGAGCGTGCAGATGTCGGCAAATCTTGATCTGATCATATCTGATTCCTTTCCAATGCTTATAATGACATAATTATACAATATTATACCGGTTTTGACAAAAATGACATCACAACCCGTATTCAAAGCCTCAGATAATGAGATCGATCCTGCCATCATATGCTCGATTTTTCTTTACATCCTGTGAATATTATACTATTCTAATGTGTAAAAGTATTACCAAACTATAGGAGGGAATATGAAACAGACAGATGATTACAAAAAGCTGGTGGAGCATTGGAATAAAGTTTTTCAGTTGACGGATGAAGAGAGCGAAGAAGGGGCACAGGAAAATTCCGAGAGCTTTGGGGAAGAAGAGATGAAGCAAATGGCGCCCTCCGAAAAGCTGTTTGATGCGGCGGTTTCTCTTAAAGATTGCAGTAATGTACTGGACTACGGCTGCGGAAACGGCTGGGCGGGGATAATTGCGGCAAAGAGCGGCAGCGGATCCGTGACATTTGCGGATCCTGCGGAAAATGCGATAGAAGCTGTGAAATTATATGCAAAAATGTTTGGAATATCGGACAGGATAAAAACAGTCTGCATCGATGAAAAGTGGATAAATACCATAGAGGAGCGGGCATATGATGGCTTGATCTGTTCCAATGTCCTTGACGTTATTCCGCCGGAAATGGCTGAGAATATTCTTAAGAACACATCAAGAATTCTTAAAGAGGGCAGCCGTGTTATCATCGGAATGAACAATTACCTGTCGCCGGATGTTGCAAAAGAAAAAGGCCTGGAAATGCAAGGCGGAAATATGCTTTATATTGACGGGATTTTGAGGCTTGTGAGCAGAACCGACGAAGAGTGGAGCGAGATCCTCGGAAAGTTTTTCAAGATCGAAAGACTTGAGCATTTTGCATGGCCGGGTGAAACAAAGGAAACCAGAAGACTGTTTTATTTGACGAGAGAATGATAATGGAAAAACTAAAGGGAAAAACAGCAATAGTTACCGGAGCAAACTCCGGAATGGGCATGGCGACAGTGCGGGCCCTCAGCGACATGGGAGCCAAAGTCATCATGCTCTGCAGGAGCGAGAAAAGGGGCAAAGAGGCCTTTGACACGCTGATGAAAGAAAAGGAGCGGGATCTGGATCTGATCCTTTGCGACCTGGGAGACTATGCTTCTGTAAGAAACTTTGCGGCTAAGATTTGCGAAAAGTACGAAAAGATTGACATTCTGGTAAACAATGCCGGATTCATTGCTCTGAACAGGCAGGAAACCAAGGAAGGACTGGAGATGCAGTTCGGAGTGAATTATGTGGGACACTTCCTGCTCACTTCGCTTTTGACCTGCAAGATGCCGCCCGGCTCAAGAATAGTAAATGTTTCCTCGGGCGCCCACAAGATCGGAAAGATCCATTTTGAAGACATAAATCTGAAAAAGGGCTTCAATGTCTTTAAGGCATATGGTCAGAGTAAGCTTGCAACTGTTCTTTTTACAAGGGAAACAGCCAAACGGCTCAAAGAAAAAGGGATCACGGTGAACTGCTGCCATCCGGGGGCTGTTGCGACTAACATGGGAGTCGATCGTAACACAGGCTTCGGAAAAACGATCATGAAGATTTTAAAACCTTTCTTCCTTACACCGGCAGCAGGGGCGCGCACAGCGGTTTTCCTGGCATCCGACGATTCCGTAAAAGACATTACCGGCGAGTATTTCTATAAATGTAAGATCGCCGGTTCTTCCAAGCGTTCCAAGAGCCCGGAGCTTGCGGCAAAGCTGTATGATTTTACGACAGAGCTCCTTTCTTCTGACGCAACTTAAAGAGAATGACACTTTCCCCAAAATGTTAAAAATAAAAAAAGTGTTGACTTTCCACTCGGTGGAAGGTGTAGATTTGCTACAGTACTTATCGGTTACGGAATGATAATTCAAATTTAAGGAGAGTATTATGGAAAAGAAAGCGATTTTGGAGATCAAAGGTTTCACGAAGACCTATGCACTTGGAAAGAAAGCGGCAGACAACGTGAACCTTTGTGTGGAAAGCGGAGACATCTACGCATTCATCGGTCACAACGGTGCGGGAAAATCCACCACCATCCGTGCGGTGGTCGGCGTTTTGGATTTTTCGGAAGGAGAGATCTTTATAGACGGACATTCGGTCAAGAAGGAGCCCCTGGCCTGCAAGGAGATCACAGCCTACATTCCGGACAACCCGGATCTTTACGAGAATCTTACAGGCATACAGTTTCTGAACTTCATCGCAGATGTTTTTAAGATCAGCGCCGGAGAGAGAAAGGAAGCCATTCAGAAATACGCGGATATGTTT
>JAILNG010000224.1 GCA_024691875.1 Lachnospiraceae bacterium
TGAAAGTAAAGAAGAAGCACAGAATGCGCCTACACCGATTACAAATTATGCGTTATTCCGTGACGGGGAGTATATCACAAATGAGCAAATGAACGATAAGAAATTTCTAAAACTAGTAGGAAAGTGATAAAACGTTAAATCAAAATAACAATGACAAACTATAATTGGGGGAAAAAATAATGCCAAAAGTTAAACTTACAATTACAGAAAGTAAATGTAGATGTGGGTATTTCAAAAAAGGACAGGAGTTTATAGTTGAAGATCTTTGCCCGCCTTTATGCCATGAACTTTGGAATAACATATATCCTATGATTTATGCGTTACAGAATGGAGCTTCACTTGATTATGGGGAGAGGCGTGTAAAAGTATTTGTTGCTCAATGTCCGGATGAGGGAAGGGTTTGTATTCATGGAGAGGTTATAGATTAGCAAATCGGAGTTTGTATGAGACTAAGGCATGAAATTGATGACATAAGAAAAAATTTCAGTTTTTCGCTCTAAGGAAAATTATATTTCAGATTAATTAACTATTGGAGAATCGATATTTGTGAGGCGTTATTTATGTAACTGCTTTGTTTTTATGATAAAGCAGTTCCTATTTCGGCAAAGGAAAAGATAGATAGAATTACGAGCTAATAATGATGACGTTCGATTTCTGATCAACAACGCCGGAATTTGATATATGGGTCATTTTGATAAGCAAGGGACGGAAGATATTGAGGAACTTTGCAAGATTAATTGTAGTGCTCCTGCAACCGGCAGAGGGAGAAAAGGATCATACTGTTTCGGTTTGGTATGTAGAAGTAATGGAAAAATATGATAAGGACAGTGACGGGGTAGCGGTATACTGGGATAAGTACATAGATGTTATCGCTACGCCGCAGGGCGATATCAGGGTCGATGACAGAGATGAACCGGATGAGGCAGCTCTATTCGGTACACTGCCGGAAGTTCAAAAAGTCCCGATGGACAAGCAGAATAAGCGGTGATATAATCCAGTCATACGCTGAACAGGAATCAGCTGCCTGATAATCCATAAAGGGAGGTAAAAGGAATGAACAACAAGAGTAATCGCCAGGCGGGCTTTGAAGCCATGGCAAGAGGAAATAAAAAAGCAAATCCCGGCGCAGTCGGAGGAAAGAACAACGCTAAAGTTAACAGCGGTGCGGTAAACACCAATGTTAAGGGCGGACAGGCTGTGCGTCGCCAGGGACAGAGAGGACAATGATATTTTGCAAATTTGAGTACGTTGGCGGGATCCGGCATATGATCTTCGAAGAATGAGGTTAACGGAGGTGGACATGGACGTCATTGAATATGGCGAGAAATCTTCACAAGTTGTTCTGATACAGCCGGTTGACGAAAATGATCTTGATGTGATGGAAAGCGAATTTGAGATCATCAAAAAAAGCGTTAAAGAGGATTTTCTGTTACGTGCATTTAAAGTCAAAAATTGGAACGTTGACCTGTCGCCGTGGAATGCTCCGGCGGTTTTCGGCAAACAGGCGTTTGGAGCCGGCGCAGAGAGAACGCTGGCTGAAGTGGTCGGAGCATGCAGCGATGAAACCAAAAGGTATTTTATCGGAGGCTATTCGCTGGCGGGATTGTTTGCCGTTTGGAGCGCCTGCCGGACCGGGCTCTTCGACGGAGTAGCCGCAGCGTCGCCTTCGATATGGTTTCCGGGCTTTGTTGATTATATGAAAAGCCACGGGATCAAAAGCAGGGCGGTTTATTTGAGCCTCGGAGACAAAGAGGCTAAAACACGCAATCCCGTTATGGCTACAGTCGCACAAAGAATACAGGAGGCATATGCCTGTTTAAGGGATACAGGGATCAAATGTTCGCTTGAATGGAATGAGGGCAATCATTTTGCAGAAACTGATGTAAGGACTGCAAAAGCGTTTTCATGGCTGATCAACAATTGTCATTCAATCGACTTTAACGACTCCGCCATGTTTATGCGCGCCAGCTTGAAGTAGAGGACGAAGTCTACTATTGCCGCAAAGGCAAGGGTAAAGACGAGTGCATATAGATAGCTGATACCGTTTATATGAACGTCAAAAGTGATCATGTCCAGCTTTATGTTGGACATGACAAAGGCATGAAGGAAAACACCGAGGGGAAGGCCCGCAAGGGCGCCTATCACGGTCAGTGCAAGATTCTCGCGGAACACGTAGGACGCGGTTTCAACGGGATAAAAGCCGAGCACCTTTATGGTTGCAATTTCCCTGATACGTTCGGTGATGTTAATGTTTGTAAGATTGTACAAAACAATAAAGGCGAGCGCCGCGGCACAGGAAATGACCAGTACCACAATGTAATTCATGGTCTGCATCATTTTTGAGAACATTTCCAGTGTATCAGCGTTTACGCTTACGGATGTAACTTTTCCGTGATTAAGAAAAGAAGCAGAGGCCTCGTGCAGGTCGATGCCTTTTTTTATGCAAACATAGGCGGATCTGTAGGGCACCCCGTCGGAAACGGGAGAGTGCTGTTCCGCGTAGGTCTCCGCAGAAATGTAGGCATAGGAGCTGAAGTAATTGTCGCATATGCCCGAAACGGTAAGCTTGAATTCGTTAAAATCGGAATCCCTGAGAGTTATCGTGTCTCCCACGTTCAGGTTGTTTGCATCCGCGATATTTTGGGTCAATATGACCTTATTTTTTTCGGGGAAATCAAGCATAACGCTGTCGTTTTCGTGAAGGAGCAAAACTTCACGCCAATTGTCCTCTTTTCCGAGGGTCACAACATTCATCGCACGAATGGAATCCGTACCAACCGGGTCTGCGGAAAACTGGTATATGGGCATAAGAACATCGATCTTGTCGGAGAATTCCTCTTCAAAGGCAATCAGATCATCCGGAGTCATTTTTTCGGAAAAGTTGATCTGTTCATCATAAACCTGGATCTTCGAGTATTGTACATTTGCAATATCGCTTATGGAGTCACGTATTCCAAAACCGGTCACTATGAGACCTGCGCATCCGCCGATCCCCAGCATCATCATAAGAAACCTGCCTTTATAGCGGAAAATGTTTCTGATGGATACCTTGTGGAGAAAAGGAAGCTTTTTCCAAAGGAAACCTATATGTTCAAGGAAGATCCGCTTTCCGTTCTTTGGCGCACGGGGGCGTATGAGTTCCGCTGCGACACTGATAAGGTCATATCTGCATGAGATGTAGGTTGTACCTGCGGAGCATATGAGCGAAACTGCAAGTGAAATGATGAAGAGAACGGGATTAAATACAAAGCTGATGTCGGTGAAGCCATACATAAGACCGTATACGATCCATATGATCTTTGGAAACGCATAGCAGCCCAAATAAAAGCCACCGATACAACCGAACAAAGCGGCGCTTCCCGAATAGATCAGATATTTTGACATGATCACTGTGTTGCTGTAGCCCAGAGCCTTAAGTACGCCGATCTGGGTACGCTGCTCCTCTATCATACGGCTCATTGTGGTAACACATACCAGTGCCGCAACAAGGAAAAAGAATACGGGGAAGACCACAGCAATTCCGTCCACTATCTGTGAATCGTTTTCAAAGCAGGCATAGCCGATGTTTTCATCACGCGTGAGCACAAAGGTCGAAGGTTCTTGAAAATCCCGGAGTTGCTGTTCGGCATCCGAAAGTTCGGCAAGAGCGTCGTTGTACTCAATTTCCTTTTCTGAGATCTCTTTTTCTCCATCCTCAAGTTCTGCCCGGGCATCGGACAATTCCTTTTCGGAGTCTTCTATAGCTTTCTTTGCGGCCTCAAGCTCTTTAAAGCTTCCCTCAAGTTCCGCTCTGCGGGCTTCCGGAAGCATAGCTGCGAGCGCATTTAAAGACTGTTCATTCTTTTCGACTTCTGCTTTGGCTTCTTCAAGTTTTTGCTCGTTTTCGCTTAATTCGGTCCTGCCTTTTTCAAGTTCGTTTTTGGCATCCGCGAGCTTGGCCCTTGCGTCTTCCAGCTCCTTTTTGGCATCGTTCAATTCTTCTTCCGCTTCGGAGTAGAGACTGTTGTATCGGAGCATGGCACGCTCGGTCAGAGCGGTTTCCATGACCGGAGTGAAGCTGTCTGTCAGTGCATCGTATTTATCTGAATATATGTATTCCTTTTGAT
>JAILNG010000001.1 GCA_024691875.1 Lachnospiraceae bacterium
CAGGATTTGTTCTTGTAATGGGTGAGATTACAACCAAAGCAAACGTTGATTATCAAAGCATTGTCCGTAAAACAGTTTGCGCATCTGCAGGTTTCTGTCTGCACTTTTACGAGTTAATGTTCACGCCACGGTCAAAACATGTTTTGACCGTGGTATTCTGCGAAGCAGAATATGTCGGTAACAAGCCGTTTTTTGAAAATGTATTTTCAAAAACGGCTTAATACCGACACATCTGTGAACATTAACATACCCAGCCTCCCTCTTGTATCCCCCTGCATATCACCCTTCCCCCTCAATCCTCAAGTTAGCTCGCGCTAACATATGCCTGTTTCCAAAGTCCCGTAGGTTTCCGCGCAATGCGCCCCCTGTTGTTTTATCTTGACAAAACTGGGATTTGGGATATTATAGAAGGTAGCATATTATGTGCTGAAACCATCAAATAATTTTTTCGTTAAAGGAGACTTATGGATAAAAGATTATTTACATCCGAGTCAGTTACGGAAGGACATCCCGACAAAGTCTGCGATAATATTTCGGATGCCATTCTGGACGCCATCATGGAACAGGATCCCATGGCAAGAGTAGCTTGCGAAACAGCTTGCTCCACAGGATTTGTTCTTGTAATGGGTGAGATTACAACCAAAGCAAACGTTGATTATCAAAGCATTGTCCGTAAAACAGTTTGCGATATAGGTTACACCAGCTCGGAAATCGGCTTCGACGGAAACACTTGCGGCGTTATGATCGCGCTTGACAGCCAATCACCCGACATCGCAATGGGCGTGGACAAAGCCCTCGAAGCAAAGACAGGTAAAATGACCGATGAAGACATCGCAGCCATCGGCGCAGGAGACCAGGGTATGATGTTCGGTTACGCAACAAACGAGACCGAAGAGCTCATGCCTTATCCCATTTCACTTGCACACAAGCTCACAAGACAGCTCACAAAGGTTCGTAAAGAAGGCACCCTTCCTTACCTTCGTCCCGACGGAAAATCACAGGTTACCGTTGAGTACGATGAGGCAGGACATCCCGTTCACATCGACGCTGTCGTAATCTCGACACAGCATGCCCCTGAAGTTCCTCAGGAACAGATCCATGCCGATGTTGCAAAGTACGTTATCGATCCTGTGCTTCCGCCCTCACTTGTCGACGGAAACACCAAATTTTTCATAAACCCCACCGGTCGTTTCGTAGTGGGTGGTCCCAACGGTGACTCCGGACTTACCGGAAGAAAGATCATCGTTGACACCTACGGCGGATACGCAAGACACGGCGGCGGTGCTTTCTCCGGTAAGGACTGCACAAAGGTTGACCGTTCGGCTTCCTATGCAGCTCGTTACGCAGCGAAGAATGTTGTCGCAGCAGGACTCGCAGACAAGTGTGAGATCCAGCTTTCCTACGCTATCGGCGTAGCAGAGCCCACTTCCGTAATGGTCGACACCTTCGGAACAGGAAAGCTTTCCGATGTTGTTCTCACAAAGATTATCAGAGAGACCTTCGATTTCCGTCCCGCAGGCATCATCAAGATGCTCGACCTGAGAAGACCTATCTACAAGCAGACAGCTGCTTACGGACATTTCGGAAGAACAGACATTGACCTTCCTTGGGAAAGAACAGACAAGGTTGATGATCTCAAGAAATACTTAATGTAACAGTTAACTTGTATTAGAGCTAAAATAACTACCGGGAGGCTCAGGTGAAGACTGAAAAGATTTCAATAACAAAAGTAAAACCCGGAATGATCTTAACCGAGGACGTGTACAACGCCGCCGATCAGCTGGTACTCAGCGAAGGCACGGTACTTTCCGATCACAGCATCACACGTCTCAAGTTCTATTCCATTCGCGAGGTTACGGTTTCTTACGAAGTCAAGAAGCGTGTTCAGAAGCCTAAGAAAGAGCCCGAGAAGTTTGTAAGTTATACGGAATTCGTTAAGAAGAGCGATGACTTCAAAAATTTCTCGAGTGCATATGCTCGCTCGCTGAACAGTGTTGAAGATCGAATGAGAGCATTCGCCGCAACGGGAAGAGGCCTTGATACCGATGTTCTTTTGAACAACGTAGCCGATGTTTACAGCACGGTAGCGAGTCACGGCCAGCTTTTCGACATGCTGATGTGCATCAGAGATCTCGATGACATCACATTCGTTCACGGTTTGAACGTAGCCATTATCTGCACGGTATTTGCTCAATGGCTGGGCTTCAACAGAAAAGATTCCGATACTTTGATACTTTCCGGACTTCTTCATGACATCGGAAAGCTCTCGGTTCCGGAAAGCATACTCAAGAAAAAGGGTGCTTTGACCGCCGAAGAGTTTGAAGTGATCAAGGGACATGCCAAAGCAGGTTACGACCTTCTTAAAGACATCAACATCGATCCCAGGATCCCCATCGCTGCATTGCAGCATCACGAGCGTTCCGACGGATCCGGTTATCCCGACGGCCTCATGGCCAGTCACATCAATGAGTTTGCAAAGATCATCGCCATCGCTGACGTTTACGATGCCATGACAGCCGCAAGAAGCTATCGTGGTCCCATCTGTCCTTTGGAAGTTTTGAACATCTTTGAAAACGACGGCCTTTCCAAGTACGATCCCAAATTCCTGCTCACCTTTATGGAGCATGTAATCTCCACCTATCTGAATCAGTACGTGCTTTTGAGCAACGGTCAGATCGGCGAGATCGTAATGGTCAACAAGCATTCTCCCGCCCGTCCCATCGTAAGACTCCTGAATTCGGAGTGTATCGACCTTTCGGCGGACAGAGAAGTCAGCATCGTCGGTATCGTTTAAACAAGCATCAAAAGAGCGGCACTTAAATGCCGCTCTTATTTTTGTCTTAATTATTTTCAATTGTCAGCAAGCCTTCATTTTAAATTTTCTCAAGGCTTTTTCGTCTTCGCTGTCCATCTTTTTGATAACCCCGCCGAGCTTTGTAAGCTTCTGTTCAAAACCTTCATAACCACGCTCAACGTATTCAATGTTCTCAACAACGGTAACGCCTTCAGCCGTAAGTCCCGCAATGACCAATGCAGCACCTGCACGAAGGTCTGATGCAAAAACAGTGGCTCCGCTCAGAGACTCGACTCCGTCCACAACAGCAGTGTTTCCGTCAACCTTTATGGAAGCTCCCATGCGGACCAACTCGTCCACATACTTGAAACGGGCCTCGAAAATGCTTTCGGTGATAACGCTTGTGCCATTGGACAAAGCAAGAAGCATCGTCATCTGGGGCTGAAGATCTGTGGGGAATCCGGGATAAGGCATAGTCTTAATGTGAGTGTTTCCGGTTCTATCTGAAGCGTAAACATGAACTGCGTCATCTCTCTCTTCCACACATGCTCCCATTTCAATGAGCTTTGCGGAAACCGCTTCAAGATGCTTGGGGATAACATTGTAGATCACAATGTCTCCGCGTGTGGCTGCAGCGGCGATCATGAAAGTACCCGCCTCGATCTGATCGGGGATAACGGAATAGGTGCTTCCGTGGAGCTTCTCCACGCCCTGTATCCTGATCACATCGGTACCTGCACCCTTAATGTTGGCGCCCATGCTGTTCAGGAAGTTAGCAACATCAACAACATGCGGTTCCTTTGCAACGTTTTCTATAATAGTCTGTCCCTTTGCAAGAACAGCTGCAAGCATAATGTTAATGGTCGCGCCTACGCTGACAACGTCAAGGAAAATGTGTGTTCCCTTGAGTTCCTTAGCTTCAGCCATAACCATACCGTGTTTGATCTCTACCTTTGCGCCCAGCTTCTCAAAGCCTTTGATGTGCTGGTCAATGGGACGGTTTCCGATGTTGCATCCACCGGGAAGGACAACCTGTGCCTTCTTAAAACGTCCGAGCAAAGCTCCGATCAGATAGTAGGATCCTCTGATCTTTCTCAGGTATTCGTTGTCAAGTGAAAGAGGTGAAATACCCTTTGCGTTGATCCTTACGGAATGAGCATCCTTTCTCTCAACCTTAGCACCGATCTCTTCCATCGCCCGAAGAAGAAAATCAATGTCTTTAATGTTAGGAACGTTGTTCACCGTTACTGTTTCTTCGGTCAGCGTCGTTGCCGCCAAAATTCCGAGAGCAGAATTCTTTGCTCCTCCGATTGTAACTTCGCCATGTAACGGCGAGCCTCCCTTAATCACATATTGATCCATCAAAAAGCTCCCAAGGATAATAGTCAGGTTTTCATCTATCCCTCTTATAGTGAATAACCTGCATTTTATTTTATATCGGACGTGCCGATAACCCAATCTTTATGATAATTCATATGCCCTCTTTTGTAAAGCAATTTTTTCTTCTTTTCAACCTAAATAAAGTATGTTAAAATACCGATATATCAATATGTAGTAATGGCGTTTTCTGACATTTTGGATGTGAACAGGCAGAAATACAGGTTTTTCCAACGGAGGCAAGCAAATGGACTTTATCAATATCGAATCCACTCCTCAAGAGGTAGAAGGAAAAGTTAAACAAAAGCTTAAATTTAAAACAGGCAAGTTCGTTTGGCGCATCAAGTTTTCTGCGCCTCTCGACCCTGCCTCTGTAAATAATAATAATCTCAATGTAACCGACATGAACGGTGCAAAGCTCCAAACCTCGATCCACTACAACAGTGACACTCAGGAAATCGAGATCGAGCCTTTGGCCGCTTATGCCAAGGATTCTTCCTACAATCTGAACGTTTCCAAAAACGTTCGTTCGGTAGGCGGTCAAACCTTAAAGACCGATGTTTCCATTACCTTCAAGGTTTGATGTCCTCTTCCAAAATAACCAGATTGTAATTTTCCATGGTCGCTTCGGCGGCCATTTTTAATATGTCCGGTGCAAGACGCTTGTCCGCGTTTGTAACCGCATTCTGAGCCAATTCCAGTGCAACCGGCAGCGTTGCTTCGCCTGCGGCGGTTCTTCTTGCGATCTGTTTTTTTAGTGCTTCCGCAGCGTTGGATTCTATGGAATAATCCGCTTCCGTAAACACATCATAGGCAAAGCCCATGAGTTCATCCACACTGTACTTGGGCAGATGTATCCTGTTATTGAATACACCGTTAAACTGATCGTTGCTTCTGAAGAGAGTGTTGATCCTCTTCATGTTATCCTCCAGGATCAGACAGGTGTCCGATCTCTTCTGTCCGTAAAGGTCCACCAGTGTTCTCAGGCTTACGCTTGTGAGAGCTCCCGCATTCTCTACCAGGATATTGCAATTCTTAAGTTCATCGGCTCTGCTGATCAAGTCTATACGGTTCAGCTTTTCTGCCTTGATCTTCGCCGTCTTTTCGTATCTGACGGCTCCGATGCCGTGCATGAGGCGGATCATAGTAACCGCGAGTGTGCTCTTTCCCGTCTTCTCTTCGCCGGTAACCACAAAACAAAGGGCTCCCTTTTCATTGGATGCCAGCTCGAGAGATTTAAGAATGGATCTTCTCAGATCGTCAATCCTGAAGAAGTTACCGCAAAGTCCTTCCACGTCCACTCCGTTACTTGTGATCAGTTCACGGAGCTTTCCTTCCTTGATCTCCGAAGGCGAGTAATTCATCTTCGGGGCATACAAAACATATTGAGGCATGGATCTTTCAAAACGTCTGCTGTTCAGCTCTCTCATAAAGCACTCTTCCAGCACGCTCTTGGAGCGCTTCAGACGGTTGATGTCTTCCTCATCATCTATATCTTCTTCGGTGTTACCGAAATTTCTTCCTATTTCATCAACGGAAATCTCCCCAACGTCGTGTTCTTCCTCTTCCTCGTTCATCCCCGTTTTCAAAAATTTAGCAAAAGCGTTTTCCTCTTCGGTCTCGACCCTAACCTCAGGTTCCTCATTAACCTCGGCTTCCTCAACAACCTCAGTTTCCTCGACAGCCTCAGCCTCCTCAATTGCCTCGGTCTGTACAGGTTCAACCCTTTTGTGAAGTTCTCTCGGGATCGCATCGATCTCCGGTTCCGTATGATCTACGGTGATCTCCTCTATTTCCGGCGCCGCATGCTCCACAGTGATCTCTTCTATTTCGGGATCGGAGTGCTCCGCTGTGATCTCCTCTATTTCGGGATCGGAATGTTCCGCAGTGATCTCCTCTATCTCGGGATCGGAATGCTCCGCCGCGATCTCCTCTATCTCAGGTTCAAAAGCTTCTGTTACCGCTTCCGCAGTCTCCGGTTCTTCTTCGGAGTCCTCCGCTTTTTCCTCTTCGATAATGTCCCGAACTCCCTGCGCGATTTCTTCAAGTCCGTAAGTCGATGTGGCTGCAATGATCTCAGATGCAAGATCATCCGGTGATGGCTCCGTGAAAACCGCTGTCTCAACCTGAACCGCAGCAAGATCCTTTGCTTCCTCTTCACCGGGATGCGCCATTTCTTCCGCTGCCATGACTTCAACCCCGATACGCCTCTCACGTGCGGAAACCGAATTCTTGATCTCTTCCGCGGTGACTTCTCCGTTGTAGTACGCCAGAAGCATTGAAGCCTTAGATGCCACGGGGCTCATCTTAAAGGCGTTTACGATCTTTTCGCACTCCGCCTTGCATTCGTCCTCCATGCCGGCCTTGTAGTACTGCTTCGCCAGTTCGTAGGCCCATTTCTCATTGTATTCGTTTTGGGTGATCTCCTTCAGCGCCTCGATCACGGTCTGCCTATCCGCATCTTTCTTCTTCAGTATCCTGTAGGCATATACCGCGCGGCTGTATTCATCATGGGAGGGCAAGGTCGAATACTCGGCCAGATACTCTTCGGCATCTTTAATGTGCCCCGTTTCCAGGCATACATCCATCACATCGTGATACATGAGCTTGGACGGTCGCAATCTGTATGCCTTCTTGAACAATTTCTCCGCATGGATGAAATCGCCCTTCTTGCCGTAAGTTTTGGCAAGTGCGATGAAGTCGGATGCGGTTCTTGCGCGCTTCTCTTTGATCTGGGGAAGCAGCGCAACAGCCTCATCGTATTTCTCGTCGGCCAGAAGATCTTTTAATCTGTCAAAATTCCGGTCATTCATTTCTTAAATTACATCTCCTTGTAAAGTTTCAACGTACTAAGCATAATTTCCGGTATTTCTATCTTGTTCTTTTCAATGGCACGGTATCTGAGTTCCAGCTCCTTGACCTTTTTCAACGCCTCTCTGTTGTACCTTCCTATGGCGTCCGAAAATGCGGGCTGCGTTTCCAGATTTGAGCGTATCTCCTTATTGAAAGGACAATAAACTGCCAGGATCTCTCTGGAAGGCTTGTTGAGCTTCATTCCGCCCTGAGATTCGAACTTAACCCACTGTTCGTAGTCCTGTACAAATACTTCTCGTGCATTGTTCTTGCCCTTAAGGAGCTGTGCCTTGATCTTTTCTTTCTTATCGTCGGTCAGGTCCTTGTTTTTTTTGTAGTACTGAATGTAATCGTAGTACTCGGAAGTGAGCGACTTAAAATGTATATTGTTCCAAGCCGAGCCCTGCATTGTTCTGCAGAGTTCCCAGCGGAAACGTGCAAGATTTCTGATGTATAGATCATCCAGCGATCCTTCCTGAAGTATAGGGAACAGAAAACGTCCCGAGCTGTCACGATGCTTACAGCTGATCTCCTGCCACATGGTAGCGTTGGCGCCGAAGCAGGGGAAGAGAATGATGTCAGGTCCCACTTCCAGCATGATGGTCTCTTTTTCTATGCCCAGATTCTTGTCGGCAAAAAGGAGTTCACGATGGTAAGCGGAAAAATCCAGTTCACGATAGCGTTGAACCGTCTGCCCCATCCTATCCTTTGTGATCAAAGCTTTCAAGAGACTTCCTGAGATCTGTTCACTGCATAGAACGGGCACAAAGGTTATCAGTGAGCCGTTTACTATACGTTCGGTGTACTTGAACATATTGAAGATCTCAAAATCCAGCTTTTTGCCCTGATCCGCCTGGCGAGCCTTTGCCTCTGCCTCATCGATCTCTCTCGTTTTAAGAAGTTCACGGAGAGATTCGTTGTACTCCAGGTCAAATTCATTCTTTGAAGGTTCTCTGCGCCCCTCGTAAATGGCCTTCAGCCATTCCGGCATTGTATAGATGTGGCAGAAGTAGTTATGCTTTGTCCTAAAATTCAATTTGCAGAGCTCAACAGCCTGCTCCTTTGTTACCAGTCTTTCGTCCGTAAAGCCGAAATTCAGGAAAAGTTCTACGGGTCTCGGTAATCTGCTGCTGTTCAGGCTTGCAAGGAAAACTTCTCTGTAGATCTTATAGAACTGATCTGAGATCTTTCGTCTCAGCTTTCTTTCGTTGTCTTCACTGCTGAGTCTGTCCTTAAGATCCGCAAATGCGTTGATGTCATTCTCAAAGTCCTTTGCATCTCCCTCTTGTATCTTACCAAAGGCAAGAATGGTTCTTAAGGAGTTCTTAAGGCTTCTGTAAAGATCCTCGTCCGCAGCCGCGTCGTCCGCAGAAACGTCAACTTCCACCTCCGCACCGCTGCTCATGGATTCCATGACCATCTTAAGTCTTTCTTTCTTAACCGGCCTTGCGCATCCCATGCAGTCCACTGCCGTCTTTTCAGCCTTAATGTAGAAATCTCTGAGGGTTTCGCAAAGGCTCTCAAGGGACTTGTCCGGTCTTCCCGTCTTTTCAAGTTCCTTATACAGCTGAACACATCTGCTCAGCAGATTGTTCTCGCCTTCATTGTATATTATCGGGTAAAATTCATTTATGTAAGCACCCACATTCATGGTGTTGTCAAGCATTCCCAAAAACGCCGTGCTTGTTTCCCTCACGGTTCTCATTACCATCTCCAGAGAATCGCCGTAGAAGGCTTTTACCACATTCCCGGGAACCATGGAAAGCTCCAGATAGTAATCGCGCTCATTCTGCGGAACGGGCTGAGAATCAACGTAGGCCTTCAGTTCCTCTATGCCTGTGAGCTCGCCGATCGCCATACCGCCGTTTTTGCAGGCTTTAACGTACTTGTCGTAGCTCTCGCTCAAGGTGGTGTAGAGTTTGGACGCCATCGCCAGGTAACGCTCATTGATCTTCATTATCTCGCCGTAAAGTCTGGTAAGGGAAGTGACCACCAGGCCCTTGTAGTCCTTGTTGCTGGTGGAGAGCATGGCCTTAAGCCCTTCGAATTCAACGACCGGAAAGGCGTAGATCATGCAGTTTGGGCCTGCTATGTAATTCAAAAGATAGCGTCTGTTCACGCTGTCCGGAATTCCGATAAAGGTTCCGGTGGGCAGCTCTGTTTTTACAAAGTCATTCTGTGCCGTCACTGACCCCTTGATGACTGCGCAAATGCAGTTCATGGGATCTTTTTCTTCGAAGATCGTTGTGCCCTTCGGTATTATGTTTGCTTCTCCGATTTTTAAAGGATAACTGCTCATATAAACCTCCGACTCTCAGGAATTGACCGGCCTCTACAAGTCTTGTCTTTCTTCGTTTTCGGCTTTTCCGGCTTTTTTAATCTCCGCATTTCTTGCTCTTAAGTCTTTGAAAAACTCCGTGAGCATTGCGGAACACTCTTCTTCCAAAACACCTTCCGTCAGTTCCACCTGATGATTGAAAGCGTCATTTTGCAAAATATTCAATATGGATCCGGCGCATCCCGCTTTGGGATTTCTGCATCCGATGATACATCGCCTCATTCTGGCCTGAACAATGGCCCCCGCACACATCTGACATGGCTCCAAAGTGATGTAGATGTCGCAATCCTCCAGCCGCCAGTCCTTAATGACCTTGCCGGCCTTTGCGATGGCTTCGATCTCGGCGTGTGCCAGCGTTGTTTTCTTTTTCTTTCTCTTATTGTAGCCTCTTCCGATGATCTTCCCCTCGTATACGATCACGCATCCGATGGGGACTTCACCGATATTTCTTCCACGCTTCGCCTGATTTATGGCTGCGCGCATGAATTTTTCGTCTTGTGTCAATTTCATAAATATTCTTTTCTTCTTACTTAAAGCGTGAAGTACAGGATCTCCGTTTCCGTCTCAAATCCCACCTTGCGGTAAAGCTTGCAGGCTATCACGTTGGGGCTTCCCACCTGAAGATAGAGCTTTGTGTCTCTGAAAGCATACATGATGCTCTTCATGTACTTTGTGCCGTAGCCCTCGTGTCTCATGTCTTCTCTGACTTCCACGCCGTAGATGTACATCCCGTCATTAAAAGGTCTGAGCTTCGCCGTGAACACGCCCTTTTCTCCGGACTCCACGATGATGGTCTCTTCCTCCTCCTCAACTCCGTTGGTCAAGAGGATCTCCGCTCCCTCCTCGTTTTTTCTGTCCGTGTCGGGCTTAAGCGAAAACATGTACTCGCTTCTCGAAAGCTTTAAAACTCTGCTTTCCCTTAACACTTTCTCAAGCTCCGAGCCGCCTTCCGCAAGCATATAAACGCTGTGCACGTTTTCCTTTGCAAGCTTCTTTTTCGCTTTGATCGCCAGGGCTTCCAGCTTGTGCACCTTCAGTTTCCTGCCGTAGTCCGTTACCTTGATCTCCGCTTCGCCGTTTCCCAAAAGGAAGCATCCCGCAAGCATATGCCTGTAGGACAGTTCTGCTTCGTCTTCAGCCGTAAATGTCAGTTTCATAAAGCCTCCGAAAGTTCCGCGAATTTTTCGAGAGTGAGCTCCTCTCCGCGAACCGTTTCCTTAAAGCCGCATTTCTTGAGAGCATTCAGGATCTGCTCCTTGGTGTAGATGTTTCCCAGATCGGCCGTGAGACCGTTTACCAGCGTCTTTCTTCTGTGATTGAAGGAAGCGCGGATCAGCGAGAACATCTTTTTGTCGTCCGTCACCTTCACAGGCTTGTCCTCATGAAGCTTCAGACGGATCACCGCCGACTGCACGTTGGGGCGGGGCATAAAGCAGTTCTGGGGCACGTAGGCCGCGATGTAAGGATCGGCGTAGTACTGAACCGCCAGTGAAAGCGCACCGTAGTCCTTGGTGCCGGGTCCTGCCTGCATACGTTCCGCAACCTCTGTCTGCACCATGACCGTAATGTTCTCAATGGGGATGTGATCCTCAAAAAGCTGCATGATGATGGGGGTTGTGATGTAGTAGGGAAGGTTTGCAACGACCTTGATCTTCTTGCCGTTGTTCCTCTCCTGCACCATTTTATTAAGATCCAGTTTCAGGATGTCGTCGTTGATGATCGTTAAATTATCATAAGCCTTTAGGGTGTCTTCCTGCAGTATGGGGATCAGGTTTTTGTCGATCTCCACTGCGACCACCTCTCGAGCCTTTTCGCAAAGGAACTGCGTCATTGTGCCGATTCCGGGGCCGATCTCCACAACGAAATCGTCGGGGCCGATCTCCGCGGCGTTAATTATCTTGTCCAGTACATGCTGATCTATAAGAAAGTTCTGACCGAACCGCTTTTGAAAAACGAATTTGTATTTGTTAAGAATTTCTATGGTTTCCTTCGGATCTATTAAATAACCCATGGTTCTCCCTGTTTCTGATCATATTTGAAAGAAGCACATTTTGCTCCACATTAGAAAGATTATAACAATATTTTTCTTCTAATTCAAGGGTACAGCTCCACTCTACAGTAAGTTTAATAGTAAGTTTATTACTGTTCACACACATCGGGTCCAAAAACTTCCCAAAACGCTCAGTAAATTTTGTGGTAACTGTTCGCAATCGGCCGGCACAAGAAGCCATCCGAAAGCTTGCTTTCAGGGATGGCTTTTTGTGTCGGCGGTAGCTGCGAAGCAGCGTGCGCACAAGCTGCGGCTTGTGCGTGCGAGCAGTTACTTAGTGGCGCATTAGCGGGCGCAGCGTGCAAACAGTTACGTAGTGGCGCATTAGCGGGCGCAGCGTGCACAAATGTTTTTAAACTTTCTTACTTTGAGCAGTCCCGCAGAGCGCTGTACCCTTGATCCCCCTCCGAATGAGCAAAAAAGCGAAGCGTTTTGCGAATTCTTGATAAACGCAGTCCTTTTTATGCCACCGCGGCCTCCTCCCTCTCGCTGTGGCATAAACATTTCCTCTTCAACACCCTTTTCTTCCTGCTCGCTTTGCTTTTTGTATGCCACCGCGGCCTTGTCCCTCTCGCTGTGGCACACAAATCCACTCTTCAACTCC